>CACLTO010000011.1 GCA_902609915.1 uncultured Pelagibacteraceae bacterium | reverse complement strand
AAAAGATAGTTATAAAGGGTGCAAAAGAACACAATCTAAAAAATATATCATTAGAAATTCCTAAAGATAAATTTGTTGTTATTACAGGCCTATCTGGATCAGGTAAATCCTCACTAGCATTTGATACAATCTATGCTGAAGGACAAAGAAGATATGTTGAAAGTTTATCTGCATATGCAAGGCAATTCCTAGATAAAATGAAAAAACCAAACGTTGATTTAATTGAGGGTTTAAGTCCAGCAATATCAATTGAACAAAAAAATACATCAAAAAATCCTAGATCAACTGTGGCTACAGTAACTGAAATATATGATTATATGAGAGTTTTGTATGCAAGAGCAGGTATTCCCTATTCTCCTTTTACCGGTAAACCCATTGAATCTCAAACTGTGACACAAATAGTTGATAAAATTAAAGAACTTCCAAAAAAATCCACAATATATCTTTACGCTCCTGTAGTAAGAGGAAGAAAAGGAGAATATAGAAAAGAAATTTTAAATTATAAAAAAAGAGGATTTAGAAAAATTAAAATTGATAACACTTTATATGATATAGACAAAGTCCCAGATCTTAACAAAAAAATTAAACATGATATATCTGTTCTTGTAGACAGAATAATTTTAAATTCGTCATTAGGTAATCGATTAGCAGAAGGTATAGAAACATCAATACAATTAGCTAATGGTTTAATATTTGTGGAATACGAAGATGAAACTCTACCTAAAAAATTTAGAAAATTACAAAAATTAATATTTTCAACTAAATTTGCTTGTCCAGAAAGCGGATTTACAATTGAAGAAATTGAACCGAGACTATTTTCGTTTAATAGTCCATTTGGAGCATGTGAAGAATGTGAGGGAATTGGTATAAAATTAAATGTAGATCCAAATTTAGTTATACCAAACGAAAAAAAGAGTATAAGTGATGGAGCGATAGAACCTTGGGCTAAAACAACTACTATGTATTATGCTCAAACATTAAGCTCACTTGCAAAACATTATGAGTTTTCGCTTGATGAAAAATGGTCAAAACTATCAAAAAAAATTAAAGATATCATTCTTTATGGATCCGACGATGAGGAAATAAAATTTACATATGATGATGGTTATGAAAAATACTCTCATAAAAAAACCTTTGAGGGAGTAATAAATAATTTAGAAAGAAGATACCTCGAGACAGATAGTGACTGGAAAAGAGAGGAAATCTCACAATATCAATCTGATACAAAATGTGAAAGATGTAATGGTCACAGACTAAAAGATGAGGCACTATGTGTAAAAATTGATGGTTTGCATATAAGTGAGGTCACTGAAAAATCTATTTCTGATGCAGCAATATGGTTTGAAAAATTAAAAGATAACATGGACAAAAGACAATTAAAAATTGCTGAGCATATCCTAAAAGAAATCAATGAGAGATTAAATTTTTTATTAAACGTTGGCTTGGATTATTTAACATTATCTAGAGAGTCAGGAACACTATCTGGAGGTGAAGCTCAGAGAATTAGATTAGCTTCTCAAATAGGATCAGGTTTGACAGGTGTGTTGTATGTATTAGATGAGCCATCAATTGGGCTTCATCAAAAAGATAATGTAAAACTTATAAATGCATTAAAAAGATTACGTGACTTAGGTAATACAGTGATAGTAGTTGAACATGATACAGAAACAATGGAAAATGCTGACCACATTATTGACCTTGGTCCTGAAGCTGGTAATAAAGGTGGAAAGATAGTTGCACAAGGATCAATAAAAGAGATAAGTCAAAATCATGATAGTATTACGGGAAAATATCTTTCACATAAGTTCAAGATTAATGTACCTGGAAAAAGAAGGTTAGCCAAAAATGGAAGATTTTTGGAAATTTCTGGAGCAACTGGAAATAATCTAGATAATGTAAATCTAAAAATACCTCTTGGCAGTTTAACGTGTGTAACTGGTGTGTCAGGGAGTGGAAAATCTACTCTTGTATTACAAACACTATACAACGCATTAAATTTAACTTTAAATAACAATAAATCCAGAAAAATTCCAAAACCATTTAAAGGTTTTAAGGGAACAGAGCTTGTTGATAAGATTATTGATATTGATCAATCACCTATAGGAAGAACACCAAGATCAAATCCAGCAACTTATACTGGTGCTTTTGGACCGATAAGAGACTGGTTTACAAATTTACCAGAATCTAAAACTAGGGGTTATAAGCCTGGACGATTCTCTTTTAATGTTAAAGGTGGTAGATGTGAGGCATGCGAGGGTGATGGAGTAATTACTTATGAAATGCATTTTTTACCAGATGTTTATATTCAGTGTGATGAATGCAAAGGTACTAGATATAACCGTGAGACACTTGAAATAAAATTTAAAGATAAAAGCATAGCTGACGTTTTAAATATGACTGTAGATGAAGGATGTGAATATTTTGAAAATATATCAAATATCAAAACGAAGTTACTAACTTTAAAAAAAGTTGGATTGGGTTATATAAAAATTGGGCAACAAGCAACTACACTTTCAGGTGGTGAGGCTCAAAGAATAAAATTAGCTAAAGAATTATCTAAAAGATCCACTGGGAGAACTGTGTATATCTTAGATGAACCAACAACTGGCTTGCATCAACACGATATAAAAAAACTTTTAGAAATTCTTCATACTTTTGTAGCTTTAGGGAATACAGTCGTTGTAATTGAACATAATCTTGATGTAATTAAAACGGCAGATTATATTGTGGATATGGGTCCCGAAGGAGGTGTTAAAGGTGGTAAAATTATCGCAGAGGGAAAGCCAGAAGAAATTTGTAAAATTAAGGAGAGTTATACTGGAAAATTCTTAAAACCTCTTTTAAGTTAAAAAAATACTGTTATAATTATAAGAAGATTGAACATTAAATTATGGATAAATTACTTTCATCTCTACCTCGAACTATTCATGCTTCATTGGCATTAGCCGTTATTGTATTTTTTGGATTATTCTATCAGAATGATGGTTTTAGTTTTGACAGACTTTTTTGGTCCTGGTTGACTAGATTTTTTCATGTTTTAGTATCTATAATGTGGATTGGATTATTGTGGTACTTTAACTTTGTTCAAATTCCAAACATGGGCAAAATTCCAGATGAACAAAAACCTGCAATAGGAAAAGTTATAGCTCCAGCTGCATTATTTTATTTTAGATGGGCAGCTGCTTTGACTATTCTTTCAGGACTTATACTTGCATGGTTAAACGGTTATCTACATGATGCAATGACACTTAGTATTGGATCTGGGGTTCCAAAACATACCGCTATTGGTATTGGAATGTGGTTAGGTGTTATAATGGCATTTAACGTTTGGTTCGTAATTTGGCCAAACCAAAAAAGAGCTTTGGGTATAGTTGAATGTGAACCTGAATTGAAAGCAAAATCTGCAAGAACAGCTATGTTATTTTCAAGAACAAATACTTTGCTATCTTTACCAATGTTACTTTCAATGGTAGCAGCTCAGAATTTATATTAATCAATTAATTTTTATCTTCTTTCAAGACTGTTTTTTGTGAAACATTTAGTCTTACTAAAACTGTATTAGCAATATAAATTGAAGAGTAGGTTCCAAAAATTACACCAAAAATCATAGCTAAAGAAAAACCTTTTAAGACCTCACCACCGAAAAAAAATATAGATAATAAAGCTAATAAAGTTGTGATAGATGTTATTAAAGTTCTAGACAAAGTTTCATTAATTGAAATATTAGTTAATTCAAATATTTTAATGTCTGAATATTTTCTTAAATTCTCTCTTACTCTATCAAAAATAACAACTGTATCGTTCATTGAGTATCCAACAATAGTCAATACTGCAGCTATAATTGATAAATTAATTTCAAGTCCTAATAATGAAAATAGTCCTAGTGTAACAATAACATCATGAAATAAAGCCATTATCGCTCCTAAACTAAACTGCCATTCAAATCTTATCCATATATAAATTAACATTAAAGCTAAGGCTACAGATATTGCAATTACCCCAGACTTCAATAACTCATCACTCACTTTAGGACCAACATTTTCAACTCTTCTAAAATTAAAGCTATTCCCAAATGATTTATCTAAATTTATTTTTATTTGCTCAATTGCATTCTTATTTTCATTATTTTCAAACTTTATTAAAAAATCACTTTCATTACCGAAATTTTTAACTGATATGTCACCTAAATTCATTTGACTTAAATTATCTCTTAAAGATGAGACTTTAATTTTTGAGTCGGTCGACCTTAATTCAATAAGTGTTCCACCTTTAAAATCTATGCCAAAATTTAAACCTTTAAAAATAAGGAGTAATAAAGAGATAATTACTAAGGAAGCTGAAAGGATATTAAATTTATTATAAAATTTGTTAAAGGATATCATTTAGATTATTCCCTCTTTATCTTTATTTTTTGATACATATAAAACTGTTAATAATCTAGCTATAAAATAAACAGAAAATAACGTTGTAAAAATCCCAATACCTAGAGTTAGTGAAAATCCTTTTATTGGACCAGAACCCATAAAGAATAATATTATAGCTGCCAATAAAGTGGTTATATTTGCATCCAAAATTGCAGTTTTTGATTTAACGTAGCCACTATCAAAAGCAATTAAATTATTTTTTTCATCCTTGAGCTCTTCTTTAATTCTTTCAAAAATCAAAACATTTGCATCAACTGCCATCCCAACAGTTAGGATTATTCCAGCTATACCCGGTAATGTTAGCGTTGCTTCAAATAATGTTAATATTCCAATTAAAATAAATAAATTTAAAATTAATGTAATATTTGTTATTGCTCCAAAAACTCTATATTTAACTAAAATAAAAAGCACAACTAAGACAAAACCGATTATGAGTGCTATCATTCCTGCTTTTATCGAGTCTTGACCTAAATCAGGACCAACAGTTCTTTCTTCAATTATATTTAAAGGAGCAGGTAAGGCACCAGATCTAAGCAATAGAGCGAGGTCAGTTGCTGATTTAAAAGTAAAACCACCACTAATTTGTCCAGAGCCAGTTGCAATTGTATCTCTAATTACAGGCGCACTAATAATTTTTCCATCTAATATAATTGCTAATCTTTTACCAATTCCAGTTGATGTTGCTTTACCAAATCTTTTAGCGCCTACCCTATCAAGTGAAAATGTTACAACAGTTTCATTGGTATCATTATTCATTCTTGGTTGAGCATCCAAGAGATTATCTCCACTTAAAATAATTCTTTTGCTTACAATTGCCTCTTCTGATCCATCCTCAAATAATAATTTTTCAGCACCAAAAGAATCTTCGCTACTATTAGTAACAAATCTAAATGTTAAATTAGCTGTTTTGCCTAATAAAGATTTTATTCTCATAGGATCATCTAAACCTGGTAATTCAACTAAAATCCTGTCGTTTCCTCTTTTAAGAATATTTGGTTCATTAGTTCCAATTTCATCGATTCTCCTTCTTACAATTTCTAAAGCTTGATCTTGTGAAGAAGTTTTGAGATTAACAATACCTTGTTTTGAGTAATAGACTTTAAAGAAGTTATCTTCCTCTATTATTTCTAGTTGATGTGATTTAAACCTTTGATAATAAGGATTTATCTTACTATCTTCTGAATTAAATTCGTCTAAGATAATTTGTCTAAAATTTTTATCTGAAGTGAAAAAAAGATTTTGATTTATTAACTTAAAATTAGTTACTTTAATGTTTTTATCTTTAAAATAGTTTCTTATAATTACTGTTAAATTTTGAAGTTTTTGTTCAACAACAGGTTTATTATCAATTTCTAATAAAAGATAAGATCCACCTTGTAAATCTAACCCAAGATTAATTTTCTTGTTTAAAAATTCGTTGTTAAATTTCAAAAAATTCGAAGAAGCAATAAAAATAAAAAACAAAGATATTATTGCAATAAAAATAATTCTTAATTTTGAAAAATATAGCACTTTATATTTATAAAAATTATTTTTTTACTTCTTGTGAATTCATTAAACTTTGAACCCCTGTACCTCTGATCACTTCAACTGTAACATTATCTGCGATTTCAACCTCAATTTTATCATTATCGATTACTCTAGAGATTGTTCCTGTGATACCACCAGAGGTTACAATTTTGTCACCTTTTTTTAAACCTTCAACCATGGCTTTATGTTCTTTTACTTTTTTTTGTTGAGGTCTTATTAAGAAAAAATAAAAAATAACAAAAATTAAAATTAGCGGTATAAATTGTCCTATTCCTGCACTATCCATAAAACTCCTTAATTAAAATTGATTTTTTATACCATCTAAAAGATTAAAACAACTTTATTTGAGTTAAATTTTTTCTAAATTGTCCATATAAGGTCTTAAAACTTTCGGGATTATAATCGAACCATCTTTTTGTTGATAATTTTCTAAAATAGCTATGAGAGTTCTTCCTATGGCTAAACCACTACCATTTAAAGTACCAACAAAAAGAGTTTCCTTTTTTTCACTTTTATATCTTGCTTTCATTCTTATTGCTTGAAATGTTGAGCATGATGAACAAGATGAGATTTCTCTGTATCTATTTTCTGAGGGCAACCAAACCTCAATATCATAAGTTTTTTCAGCACTAAAACCCATATCGCCACTACATAAAATTATTTTTCTATATGGTAATTCTAAAAGGTCTAAAATAGAAGTTGCACATTTTGTCATTCTCTCTAACTCATCTAAACACTTTTCTTGTTCGACTATACTAACCATTTCAACTTTATAAAACTGATGTTGTCTAATCATTCCTTTGGTATCTTTACCATAGCTACCTGCCTCTTTTCTAAAACAAGGGGTTGAAGCAACAAATCTCATTGGAAGATCTTTTTGATTTATAATTCTATCTTTAACAATATTTGTTAAAATTACTTCTGCTGTAGGTATTAAAAATTTTCTAGAAGTTTCATTATCCAGTTTTAACTCGAATTGATCATTTTCAAATTTAGGTAGTTGACCTGTGCCATACATAGTGCTTTCAGTTGCTAATAAAGGTGGGGAAATTTCCTCGTAACCATTTTTTAAAACGTGAGTGTCAAGCATAAAGTTTGAGATAGCTCTTTCTAGTAAAGCAAGTTTATTTTTAACAAAAACAAAACGTGACCCTGTAGTTTTTGTTGCAAGATCAAAATCAAGCATTCCAAGTTTTTCACCTAATTCGTAATGGGACAAAGGATCAAAATCAAATTTTGTTATTTGGCCTGATTTCATAATCTCTAAGTTGTCATTTTCATCTTTTCCATTCGGAACATCTTTATGAGGAATGTTTGGTATAATTGATAGTATTTTATCTAGTTTATCTTTTACTATCCTTTGATCATTTAAAATTTTTTCAATCTCAGTTGAAATTTCTTTGGATCTCTCAAATAAAGATTTATCTTTGGATTTAGATATTTCTTTTTTTTCATTTTCTAGAGTTTCTTTTTTTTGTATAAAATTTCTATTTTGATTATCTAAATCTTTAAGTTCATTAAAATTAATTTTAACAAATCTACCTTCAAGCGCTTTTTTAAAACTATCAAAATTTTTTCTAATATCTTTAAGATTATGCATTTGAATCTTTAAATTTTTTATTCTCTATAAATTTTACAGAAAATATCGATAATTCATATAAAATTAATAGAGGTATAGCTAAACCGATTTGTGTTATAGGATCAGGCGGAGTAAGTAATGCGGCCGCAGCAAAAATTATAACCACAACATATTTTCTTCTTTTTTTTAAAAAATCAGAATCAACAACTCCTATTCTAGCTAATAAGCTTAAAACAACAGGTAACTGAAAACTTATACCAAATGCAAAAATAAGTTTCATTACCAAAGATAGATATTCATTTACTTTAGCTTCTAATTGGATTGGTAAATTGGTTGAAATACCAGTGCTCTCAAATGATAAAAAAAACTTTATAGCTAAAGGCATTATTAAATAATAAACTAACATTCCACCTAAAAAGAATAAAACAGGTGTTAAAATAAGGTAAGGTAATATCGCAATCTTTTCATGTTTATAAAGACCAGGTGCAATAAATTTCCAAATTTGTGTTAATATGAAAGGACAGGTAACAAAAAATGCCGTAAAAAAAGAAATTTTAAGATAGGTCAAAAATGTTTCCTGGAGTGCTGTAAAAATTAATCTTCTATCTGTGCCATCATTTTTGACGGCTTGAGCATAGGGATCTACTAAAAAACCATATAAATGATCTGCAAAAAAATAACAACCTATAAAAAAAATTATAAGAAAGATAAAACTATGTATCAGCCTTTTTCTTAATTCTGCTAAATGACTTATGAAGCCACCTTCATTTTCATCATGTTTCATCTTTATTATCTTCTTTTTTATTTATTTTGCTTTCTTCAATGTCGATATTTGATACTTCATTTTGAACAGAATTTATATATTTCTTGGCTGTACCAATCCACGATCCTACTTTTTTTAACATGATTGGAAAATCTTTTGGGCCTAGAACAATAATTGCAATTGCAACAACTATTAAAATCTCAAACCAACCAATAGTAGGCATGTGATTTAATCTTTTTTGTTAGTATCTTGATTATCTTCGGAAATATTCTTAGGTTCATTGTCATCAGTTACATCTGATGCCATTCCTTTTTTAAAACTTTTAATTCCTTTAGCAACGTCACCCATTAAACTTGATATTTTACCTCTTCCAAAGAGTAAAACTACAAGTATCACAACAATTGCAATTTGCCATATTCCTATACTCATAAAAAACTTATATCCCTTTTATAATCAATTTGAAAGTGACTTTTTAATACCTAAATGTAATATCTTATTCATTCTTATCAGACTCTAAAGTGCCACTTAACATTTCATCAATATTTGAATAAATATCCTCTTTTTTATCTTCTTGTTTTTCCTTATAGAACTTCCCTGTTCCAAAAATTGCATTATCAATATTTGTACTGTCTATTAGTCCTGCAGCACCTAATTCATCTACAGTTGGTAAATCGGATAATCTTTGAAGATTAAAGTGGCTTAAAAAATCGTCCGTAGTCACATATTGAATTGGTTTACCTGGGACATCTTTTCGGCCACCTGGTTTGACCCAGTTAAGTTCCATCAAAATTTCGAGAGTATTTGTTCCAAAAGCAACACCTCTTATTTCTTCAATCTCAGCCCTGGTGACAGGTTGATGATAAACAATTATTGAAAGAGTTTCTACTGCAGCTCTTGATAATTTTTTTTCAACGGTTTTTTCCTGCTTCATGATATTTGATAAATTTGGTGAAGTTCTAAATGACCACTTTTTTGAGATACAAACTAAATTAATACCACGATCTGAATATTCATCTTTTAATTTAAATAGAATTTTTTCAACATCTGCTTTTTTTGAAATTTTATTATCGATAGTTTCAATATCTAAAGGTTCAGCAGCAGCAAAAATTATAGCTTCAATCTCTTTTTCAATAGATGATAATTTATTTGGAAAATTTAAGATATTATTTTTCTTTTTTATACTTTTTTTATTCATCATTTTTCTTTTATATAAATTTCATCAAAAAGATCGTTCTGCTTTATATTTAAATTACCCTCTTTTACCAGTTCAAGTGAACCAGCAAAAATACCAGCTTTACCAGTTTTCTGGTATTTAGAAACTTTTCTAAAACCAATCGGTATTAAATCATCAAGTTTTTTCCAATCACTTAATTTTCCGAAAAATTCTCTAATAGTTTTAATCCCCTCTTCTGTTGTAAACACAGGTAATTTAGGAATATTTATTTTTTGAAAATCTTTTGTCATGATAATTGATGAATACGTTTTTAATAAATCGAACAAATTTAATTTATACTCACTGTTGTAAATCGACTTAATACCAGCTCTCATTCCTCTAGTTCTAATTTCTCTTCCTAATCTTTTTCTTTTAAGCATTTGTTCAGATAATAATCTGATTAATTCCAATTTTTTTAACTGTAATTTTAATTTTTCAGCAACTTCATGAACTTTGAATTCTTCTTCAGGAGTCCCTGGTAAAAGTAGTTTGGATTTTAAATAAGCCAACCATGTAGCCATTAACAAATACTCAGAAGCAGTTTCTAAATTCAATTTTTTTTCTTCAGTTATAAATTTATGAAATTGATCAGCTAATCTAGTAATTGAAATATCTTCTAAATTTACTTTTTGTGATTTAGCTAAATCAAGGAGAACATCTAAAGGTCCATTGTAATTTTCTATATTAACATTAAATAATGATGAATCACTTTCTACCATTAATTTATACTAACTTATTATTCTGTTAAATTGGGATGTTTTTTTTATTATAAATTTATTAATTATAGGCGAATTTTTGCCAACAATTTCCATTTCTCTTAAGTTAGCATTGCAATGCAAAACTAGGTTGCACCCTGCATTAAACGCTTTAATTGTATTTTGACTTATACTACTTTTTAAGCTTTTCATCGATAGATCGTCTGATATTAAAATATTCTTAAAACCTATTTTTTTTCTTATCAATGATATCATCTTTTTAGAATGAGTTACTGTATTTTGGGCATCAATATTTTTAAAAATAATATGTGCAGTCATTGCAAAAATAGAATTCTTTTTTTTAAAGGCCAAAAAATCTTTTTTTCTTAAATAATCTAATTTCTTATTAACAGTAGGAGTAAAATGATGGCTGTCGACTTTTGCCAGACCATGTCCTGGTATATGTTTAATTACAGTCCCTATTCCATTTTCATGATAATGATTAATACAAAAATCACCTATTTTAGATACAATTTTAGGTTTGTTAGAAAAGGATCTGTCTCCAATAATATTTGACGATCTTTTTATTCTTAAGTCAAGAACAGGGGACGTATTAATATTAACGCCAATTAGTTTCATTAGTTCAGAGGTTTTATCAATAAATAGCTTATAAAAAAAATTAAACTCTTTACGATTATGAATGAATTTTTTACCAAAATATTCAGATGTTAAATTATCAAAAGAGATTAAGTTTTTTAATCTATTTACCCTGCCACCCTCTTGATCAATTAATATTGGGTAATTAATGTTTCTAAAGATTTTTCTTATTGAGGATGTTAATTTTCTAGTCTGTTTAATGTTTTTAATATTTCTCGTAAACAAGATAACGCCCCATGGTTTAAATTTTTTAAGAAATTTTTTTTCTTTCACAGTCAATTTAGTAGATTTGATACCAACAATAAATGAACGATAATTAATCATCTTGATCTAACAGTTTCCAAAAATTAAATTTTTTCTTTTTGTTATTATTTGATTTTTCAACATATTGAATTATATCTTTTGTATCACTTTCTAAAATAGGTAGTTTGTTTGAGAATAAATCAATCTTTTTTTCAATATTATTAATCGATCTATAAGAATTTTTTTTGTTTACATCTGAAAAATAATATTTTCCTACGAAAAAAAGAAATAAAAAAATTATTATTGTAAATATCAAATATCTAAACTCTTTAAACATTACATTTTTTTTGGAGTAGAGACACCAACAATATTCATGCCAGATTTAATTATATTTGAAATAGATTTTAAAAATACCAACTTATCATCTGATATCTCATTTTTATCATTAATAAATCTTCTCTCTGGATTATCTTTACCTAAATTCCAATATGAATGAAATAAAGATGATAATTCATATAAGTATGTAGGGATTCTGTGAGGCTCAAGATTATTACAAGAATTATCAATACACTTAGGCCACTCAGAAATTTTTTTTAAAATATCGATTTCATCCTTAGAGTATTGAAAATTGTAATTTTTAATTTTTAAATCAGATTCTAAATTTTTATTTAGACGATTAAAAACCGAAGCTATTCTGGCATAACAATATTGAACATAATAAAGTGGATTATCTTTAGATTTTTCAATAACGCTATCAAAGTCAAAATCCAATTCAACATCGCTACTTCTGTTTAACATTATAAATCTTGTAGCATCTTTACCCACTTCATTTATCAAATCATCTATTGTTATATAATCCCCTTTTCTTTTTGACATCTTAAAAGGTTTTTTGTCTTTAATGAGTTTAACCAGTTGGCTAACCTTACATTTTAGTTTATCTTTTGTGTTTGATAAAGCTTCAACAGATGAAGTTATTCTCTTAATATATCCGGCATGATCTGCTCCTAAAATATTAATCAATTGATCAAATTTTCTGTCTAATTTATTCTTATGATATGCAACATCGCTTGCAAAATAGGTCCAAGAACCATCAGATTTTTGCAGTGATCTATCTTTGTCATCTCCAAAATCTGTTGATCTAAAAAGTAATTGTTCTCGCTCACTCCAATTTTTTGCATCCTCTCCAGCTGGTGCTTTTATTTTACCCCTATAAACAAATTTATTTTTTTCAAGAAAATCAATCACTTTTTTAACTTCATGATTTTTAACTAACTTTTTTTCACTGATAAAATTATCATGATTTATGCCGAGACTGTTAAGATTTTTTTTAATTAAGGTTAGTGCTTCATTGATTGATAATTCGGTTAGTTTTTCAGAAATATTCTCAAAATTTTTTAAATCAATATCTTTATTTGAATTTAAGATATTTTTTGCGAAATTAATTAAATAATCACCAGGATATAAATCTTCATTATTATTAGGGAAAGGTTCTTTTAAAGCTATTTCTCGCATTCTAAAAAAAACCGATTTTGTAAAGTTAATAACTTGATTACCATAGTCATTTACATAATATTCTCTTGTAACTTTGTGATTATTAAACATCAGAACATTAGCGATTACGTCACCTAAGATTGCTCCTCTACAATGACCTACGTGTAGAGGTCCTGTAGGATTAGCAGAAACAAATTCTATTAGATAATTTTTCTTTTTATCTTTTTTATTAATTCCGTATGTTTTAGAGTTTTTAATAATTTCTTTGATGAAATTAGTCCAAAAAATTGGTTTAAATTTTAAGTTAATAAAACCAGGTTTTACAATATTTGCTTCTTCAATAAAATCATCTCTTTTCTTAATTAATTTAGCAAGATCATCAGCTAAAACCATTGGTGATTTCTTATTAATTTTTGACAATACCATTGCAACATTAGTTGAAATATCAGAATTAAATTTTTTAGGAGGCAATTCTGTATTTATACTTTCTAAATTATCTGGCAAAATTAATTCGCCATTATCAGAAAGACTCAAAATAATTATCTTAATTTTTTCTAAATATTGTTCAAAAATATTCATTTAAAATTTTTGTAAAGGTTGATTGCATATCTATCAGTCATTCCTGAGATAAAATCTGAAATAGCTCTGTACTTATCCTTTGAAAGTTGTTCTTTAGAAATAAATTTTCCAGGATGCAATTTAATTTTTTCAAACAACCTTTTTACAATTGATTTACCCTTATTATTTTTTTTAAGCACCTTATTATTATTATACATTTTAGTTTTTAAAAAGTATCTTATTTCATTATCAGAATTTTTTATATCATCAGAAAAATCAACCATCAAAAAAGTTGTTTTGTTTATATCTTTCAAACTTTTGATATTACTATCAACCAAATTTTTTTTTGTATTTCTAATTAGATCTTTTATCATTAAATCAATTGAGTCTCTTACAATTTGATATGTTGCAATTTTGTAATTTTGTTTATTTATTCTTTTTTTATATCTTTTATAAATCTCTTTAAAAAAATTAATTTCCACTAACTCCTCTAATTTGAATAAATTTGCATTTATTCCATCTTGAATATCATGATTATTATAAGCTATATCATCTGAAATAGCAGAAATTTGAGCTTCTATCGATGGGTATGTTTTAAAGTTAATCATATTTTTAAATCTTTTAATACCAATTAATCTATCAACTAAGTCTAGATCATCTACTGGTCCATTATGTTTTAAAAGTCCCTCTAATGTTTCAATAGATAAGTTTAAACCATTATATTTGAGGTACTTATTTTCTAAAAACATTACAATACGCAATGTTTGTAAATTATGATCAAAACCTCCATGCTCCTCCATACATTCATTCAAAGCATCCTCACCTGCGTGACCAAAGGGTGTATGTCCTAAATCATGTGCAAGACTTAAAGTTTCAGATAAATCTTCATTTAAATTTAAATATCGTGTTATAGATCTTGCTATTTGAGCGACTTCCATAGAATGAGTAATTCGAGTTCTATAATGATCCCCTTCAGTATTCACAAATACCTGTGTTTTATGTTTTAGTCTTCTAAAGGAAGCACTGTGAATAATACGATCCCTATCCCTTTGAAACGGATTTCTATATTTTGTTACCGATTCTTTAAATATTCTACCTTTACTTTTAAATTGACCAATTGGTGAGTATTTTTTCATCCTTTAAAATAAAATTATAAGTATTATATTAGTAATACCAATGATCACTCATGATAAAAGAAATTAAATTTACTGAAAAAGCCCTTAAACAGATCAATGTTTTGTTATCAAAAAAAGATAAAGGATCTTTTTTTAGAATCGCTATTAAAGGTGGTGGTTGCTCAGGCTTCCAATATGAATTTACTTTTGACAATGAAAAAGCAGCAGATGATTTGAATTATGAGAATATATTGATAGATAAAACATCTGCTGATTTATTAAAAGGGTCAGAAATAGACTATGTTTCCGAATTAATTGGAGAACAATTCAAAATAACTAATCCACAAACCAAATCATCTTGTGGTTGTGGTGTTTCTTTTTCTCTTTAATGATTATTTCCTCGTGGAATGTAAATTCTGTACGAGCACGTATTGAAAATATCAAAAGTTATCTTCTAAAGTACAAACCTGATGTTGTGATGATGCAAGAAATTAAAACTGAGGATGTAAACTTTCCCTATGATGATTTTTCCACAATGGACTATGAAAGTCATGTATTTGGTCAAAAAAGTTACAATGGTGTTGCTATTATCTCAAAAGGAAAATTAAAAAATATCAAAACAGATTTAATTAAAGATAAGCTAAAACAATCAAGGATAATCTCAGCTGAACTTGAGCACAAAAAGAAAAATATTCAATTAATCAATATCTATACGCCAAATGGTAACCCTGTGGATACTGAAAAATATAATTATAAAAAAAAATGGCTTGATGATTTAATTAAACAATTAAAAGCTTTAACTAAAAAAAATCAAAATATAATTCTTGGTGGTGATTTTAATATTATCCCTGCAGCTGAGGATGTCTATAATCCAAAAAGCTTCGAAGACGATGCTCTATTTAGATTAGAAATAAGAAAAAAATTAAGAGAAATGATTAATCTTGGTTTTAATGATGTTTATAGATATTTTAATGAGACCAAAGAAGGATATACCTTTTGGGATTATATGAGAGGTGCATGGCAAAAAAACAATGGTATGAGAATAGATCATTTTTTAGTCTCAAATTCTTTAATAGATCAAGTTAAAGGAATTAATATTAATAAAGATCCTAGAGGAAGAGAGAAACCCTCAGATCATACTCCAATCGAGATAACTTTAATCTAACAACCTTTAAAAGATTTTGACATGTTTCCAATCAATTGAAAATACAAATCTTTACCAGGGTCAAGTGTAGCTCCTAATGGATCTATAACTCCTGTTGCAACATTCGTATCTTTTGCAACTGTCTTGATAATATCTGGATTAAATTGAGGTTCTGAAAATATACAGCTCACTTTATCATGTTCAATTATTTCTCTAATTTCAGCTAATTGTTCAGCTCCAGGCATTACATCAGTATTAACAGTAAACGCTCCTAGAATATTTACACCAAATCTTTTTTCGAAATATTGATATGCATCATGAAAAACAATTGATTTAAAATCTTTATCTAAATCAGATTTTACTTTTTTAGTAAGCTTATCTAAATCTTTATGAGCTTTTTTAAGATTGGCCTTATATTTTGCCTCATTCTTTTTATCATTTTCAATCAGATGTTCTGCCATTTCACTCAAAATTACTTTTGCATTCATTGGATCTAGCCAAATGTGTGGATCAAATTCACCGTGTGCATGACCTTCGTGACCATGATCATCGTGGTCGTCTTCTTTGTGCCCTTCTTTGTCATGATCATCATCATGTCCATGTTCTTTATCTTTATCATGGTCGTGATCGTCGTGATCATCCTCTTTTTTCGCATGATCATCATGATCATCCTCTTTGTGCCCATGATCATCATGTTCCTCAAAAATATTTCTTTCTCTAAATTTAAGTTTAGTTAAACCTTTAATTTCCATTAACTCAATTTTTTCAGCTTTTTTCGCTATAGACTTTAGTGGTTTTTCTAAAAAACTTTCTATGTCCTCTCCAACCCAAAATATAATGTCTGCATTTTGGATCATTTTTGCATGTGATGGCTTAAGTGCAAATCCATGTGGCGAGGCGTAACCATCTACAATTAAATCTGGTTTACCAACTCCATCCATCAGATAACTTGCAAGAGAATGAATTGGTTTTATTGTTGCTACAACTTTGATTTCAGCATTAACAGGTGTAAAAATTGTTAAGAATGATAATAATGATAATAATATTGGAAGTTTTTTAATAGTTTTCATAGTTTAATTAAGTTATATTGTTATAATATAACATTTTGTAATAATATAACGTTTGTAAGTCAAGAGATAAAATGAGTACTAATCAAAATATATTGGTCAAATTAAAAGATGCTGGCTTTAAAATAAATGACAAATGGCTCGTGCAAGGAGTTTCACTTCAAGTTGAAAAAGGTAAAATAGTTACTCTCATTGGACCGAATGGTTCAGGAAAAAGCACTACTGCAAAAATTGCTTTGGGAATTTACAAAAAAATCGAGGGCACTGTTGAAAAATTCACTAATAAGGTAGGATATGTACCTCAAAAAATTTCAATTGATTGGACGTTACCACTTAGAGTTAATGATTTCATGGTACTAACCGAAAATCTAAAGGATGAAACAATAGATGAAGCTTTATCGTTAACTGGTGTTATTCATTTAAAAGATAAAAATTTAGGTGATTTATCTGGTGGTGAATTTCAAAGAGTATTACTTGCAAGAGCTATCTCAAAAAAACCTGACTTGCTAGTACTTGATGAGCCAGTTCAAGGTGTGGATTTTACTGGTGAAATAGCATTATACGAACTTATCAAAAAAATATCTGATGAACTAAATTGTGGTATTTTATTAATTTCTCATGATTTGCATACCGTGATGAGTGCTACAGACCATGTTGTTTGTTTAAATGGTCATGTATGTTGCTCAGGATCACCTACAGACGTTGCAAAGAATAATGAATATAAAGCCTTATTTGGTGAACAAGCTTCACAAATATTATCAAGGTATGAGCATAAACACGATCATATACATACCAATGAAGGAAAAATTAAGAAAAATTAAATGTTTGATGATTTTTTTATAAGAGCTTTAGTAGCAGGAATTGGAGTTGCTTTAGTAACTGGACCCCTTGGTTGTTTTGTTATTTGGAGAAGGTTATCATACTTTGGTGATACTCTAGCCCACTCTGCTTTATTAGGAGTAACATTAGCCTTTACGATGGAATTCAACATTGCATTATCAGTATTTATAATTTCTTCCTTAATAGCCTTAACTTTAATACAGCTTCAAAAAAGAACTAATCTTCCAGGAGATGCCTTGCTAGGACTTTTAGCTCACTCATCATTAGCAGTTGGACTTGTTGTCATAGGTTTTTTAACATTTATTAGATTTGATATTATGGGATTATTGTTTGGTGATATATTAGCAGTAACGGTAGATGATTTATTAATCATATGGATTGGAGGAGCTATAATTCTCTTAATTCTAAAGTTGATTTGGAAACCCTTATTTGCATCAACAGTTAATTATGAATTGGCTGAAGCTGAAGGTTTAAATCCTGATAGAGCAAAAGCTATATTCACAATTTTAATGGCAGCAATCATTGCTATATCAATTAAAATGGTCGGATTATTATTGATTACTGGAATGTTAATTATACCTGCTGCAATGGCTCGAAATATTTCGACGAGTCCACAAAAGATGGTTGTCTACTCAATTATAGGAGGTTTGTTGTCAGTAATTTTAGGATTATTTTCCTCACTGGAGTTTAACACTTCATCAGGACCTTCAATTATAACCGCTGCTTTATTATTGTTCATACTTTCTTTGTTCAAAATTAAACAAACAATTAAATTGAAAAATTAATTAGGAAAATGTAAAAATGAGTAAAATGCAAAATCTCTCAAAAAATCAACAAATTATTTTTGATTTAATTGATAAATCTCCTGAACCTTTAAAGGCTTATTCAATATTATTTAATGTACAAAAAAGAGGTATTAAAGCCCCATTACAAGTTTATAGAGCATTAGACAAATTAGTTGAAATTGGAAAAATTCATAAAATTGAAAGCAGAAACGCTTTCATTGCTTGTCAAAATTCAAGTTGTCAAATCTCAAAAGCTACAGCTTTTTCAATATGTGAAAGTTGTGAAAAAGTTACAGAGATTAATAATTCTAATCTTTCAAAATATCTTACAGGCTTTAAAGATAAAAATGGAATGAAATACAACAAATATAACCTTGAATTTTTTGGATTATGCAAAAAATGTATATCTAAAAAAAGTTAAAGCCATTAATGATATTTTTTACTTTAAAGATTGTGCTTGCTGCAATTATAATAGCCTTTGCTAGTTGGCTTTCAGGTCAAAATCCAAAAATTGCAGGTTTTATTATTGCTTTACCTCTTGTATCGCTAATAGCTATAGCTTTGTCTTACTACGAGCATAATGATATTGAAAAAACAGTTCTTTTCACCAAAAGTATATTAATTGCAGTACCTGTAAGTTATTTATTTTTTTTACCATTCTTTTTTTCAAAATCTTTAAATATGAATTTTTTTCTGATGTATGGTGCGGGATTAGGTTTGTTAATTATCGGTTTTTTTATTCATAAATATATAACAAATTTTCTTTAATACATTTAATCTCTAATAAACTTGTACAAATAATAAAAAATAGAATTTATTCTACTATCAAGGTGTCTTTAGATCCACCACCTTGAGAACTATTTACAATTGTGCTTCCTTTTCTAAGAGCAACTCTTGTCAGACCACCAGTTGTAACATAGCTTGTTTTACCACTTAAAACGAAAGGTCTTAGATCTAGATGTCTAGGCTCTATGTTTTTTTCAGTGATAGTTGGCGCTGTTGATAAAGTTTCTAAAGGTTGTGCAATATATTCTCTGGGATTTTTTTTAATTTTCTGTGCAACTTCTTCTCTCTCTTTTGTGGAAGCCTTAGGGCCTATCATTATTCCATACCCACCTGAAGCATTAGCTGGTTTTACAACTAATCTAGACATATTTTCTAATACATACTCTCTTTGTTTTTTGTCATGACATAAATAGGTTTCAACTTGGTTCAATGTAGGTTGCTCACCTAAATAATAAACAATCATTTTATTTACATATGAATAAACCACTTTATCATCAGCTACACCTGTTCCTATTGCATTCACAATACCTACATTTTTTTTCAACCAACATTTAAAAAGTCCTGGAACACCAATTAAAGAGTCTTTATTAAAGGCTTTAGGGTCTAAAAAATTATCATCTAGTCTTCTATATATGCAGTCAACTTTTAAAGGACCTTTCACAGTTTTCATATAAACCATATCGTTTTCTACAAAAAGATCTTTTCCTTCTACCAATGCAATACCCATTTGCTCAGCTAAAAAAGAATGTTCAAAGTAAGCAGAATTATAAATACCTGGCGTTAAAACTACCATGTGCGGGTGAGCAGTTTTTTTAGGTATACATTCATTCATACAATTAAAAAGTTTGTTAGTATATTGATGTATTGATGCAACTTTATATCTAGTAAAAAGTTCAGGAAAGACATCTCTCATAACCATTCTGTTTTCAAGCATATAGGAAACTCCTGAGGGTACTCTAAGATTATCCTCCAAAACTAAATAATCTCCATTTTTATTCCTGATTAAATCTACTCCAGATATATTTGCCCAAGATTTATATTTAGGTGAAAATCCTTCACATTCTTTTACATAATAAGGTGAATTAAAAATAATTTCTCTTGGTACAACATTGTCTTTAAAAATTTTCTTTTGATTATAAACATCATCAATAAACAAGTTTAAGGCTTTAACTCTTTGTTTAAGACCTTTGGTTACTTTGTTCCATTGTGCTTTTGGTATAATTCTTGGAATTATATCTAGGGGCCATTTTTTTTCCTCCGCCCTATTGTTAGCAGCATAAACTCTAAAATTAATCCCTCTAGCACTTATTGTGCTTTGGCAATTTTTTTCAATTTCTTGAAGTTTATCTTTTCCGTATCTTTCTAAAATATTCGAAATTATAACCGCATGTTTTCTTAGTTTATTTTCACTAGTAAAATAGCCATCGTATGCTTTTGTAGCATTGTAGTTATCCCAGAGTTTCCCCGCCATACAACAATTCTTTAATAATTAACCTAAATATTCAAATGCGTTATAGTTATATCAGATATGCTTGATTTTAAATATATGATAGATAAATAAGGTTTATTAATAGTTATGACTTATTGTGTTGGCATTAAAGCTCAAGACGGAATTGTATTTGCATCAGATTCTAGAACAAACGCTGGATTAGACAATGTTAACATTTATTCAAAAATGTTTGTTCATGATGTTGGTGATAGAAGTGTCATTATAGTTACGTCAGGAAATTTAGGCACATCTCAAGCAGTATATAAATCTATAGAAAATGATCTTAAAGGTGACAGTGGAACAAATTTAAATACTTGTAAAGATTTCGATCAGATCGCATCCTATATTGGATCATTAAACATTAAACATTCAGCACCGAGAGGAATAAACACAGATACAGTTTTATTAGGTTCCTCATTTTTAGTTGGTGGTCAGATCAAAGGTCAACCATTAGAATTATACTTAGTGTACTCTCAAGGAAATTATATTAAGCCAGCTGATAGCAAACCTTATCTAGTTATTGGTGAAGTAAAATACGGCAAACCTATTTTAGATAGAGTTATAAAACCTAGCGTATCTATTGGTGATGCATCACGTTGTGCCCTAATCTCAATGGACTCAACTTTAAAAAGTGATTTAACCGTTGGCCCTCCTATTGATTTTGCTGTCTATAAAAAAGATGAATATAAAATTGCCTCACAAAAATGCTTAAATATCACTGATACTGAATATTCTAAGGTCTGTGATCAATGGTCAGATGGTATCTTTAAGATTTTTGACTCTTTTCCAAGATTTGATTGGGAAAACAATAAATAAGATTATTTTTCCTATAAACTGTAATAAATTCTTAATATAACTGAAATAATAACAACGAAAGGGGATTTTATGTTTATAAAAAAATATCTAAAGTGGATCAGTACGTTTCTAGTTTTAGTGGGAATACTCCTTACTAATTTAAATATATATCCATTAAATATATATTTTCATGGATTAGGAGTTGTTGGATGGACTATTGCAGGATTTATTAGCAAAGATAAAGCGATATTAACTAACTTTGGATTACAAATTCCATTGTTTGTAATTGGTATTTATAAAGTTATTTTTTAAATGAAGAATGTATTGTTTGTATGCACAGGTAATTCAGCAAGAAGTATTATTGCTGAAAGTATAATAAATAACGAGTATGACGATATGTATAAAGGTTTTAGTGCTGGGAGTAATCCAACAGGAAAAATTAATGAAGATGTGAAGAATTATTTATCATCAAAACATTATGATCTTTCAAATTATAGATCTAAAAATTTTAATGAGTTCGTTAATAATCATATTAAAATGGATTATGTGATTACAGTTTGTAATAATGCCAATAATGAAGTCTGCCCTATTTGGCCAAATAAGGATCAAATAATGCATTGGGATATAGAGGATCCTGTTAAATTACTTAATGAAACAAATGACTTAAATAAAAAAGATGAAATAATTGAAAAAGTTTTTAACCATATCAATAAAAATATAAAGGAACTACTTAATGAAAAATAAAAGTCGTTATTTTCTTGCTGAACTATTAGGCA
This sequence comes from uncultured Pelagibacteraceae bacterium, assembly GCA_902609915.1. Lineage (GTDB taxonomy): Bacteria > Pseudomonadota > Alphaproteobacteria > Pelagibacterales > Pelagibacteraceae > Pelagibacter. The sequence goes on along the minus strand of CACLTO010000011.1, from coordinate 2,272 downwards.
GTTGTTTTTTGGTAATGATTATTGTTGGTTCAGGTTTAATGGCTGAAAATCTCACAAATGATAATGCTTTGAGATTAACAGCTAATACACTCGCAACTGGTGCTGGCCTATTCGTCTTAATAACTGCTTTTGCAAATATTTCAGGTGCACATTTCAATCCTTTTGTGAGTTTAGCGATGTTTTTAAGAAAAAAAATCAATGGAAAACTTCTCATTATATATATTCCTGCCCAAATACTTGGTTGTTTGCTAGGTGTTATGTTGGCTAATGTTTTTTTTGAACACGATATTCTTGAGTTATCGACAAAAAATAGAGATGGTTTTCATATTTTCTTATCTGAAATAATTGCTACTTTTGGTTTAATTTTTATTATTTTTGCTACTCAAAAAGATGGCAAAATAACAATAGCTGCTAGTGTTGCAACATATATTATGGCTGGTTATTGGTTCACATCATCAACATCTTTTGCAAATCCAGCTGTTGCAATAGCTAGAACTTTTACTGATTCTTTTACAGGAATTAATTATTTAAATACGCCTACATATATTTTAGCTGAATTTTTGGGAGCTCTTATAGCTGTATATTTAATTAAGAAATTAATTAAATAAATACAACTTTATTGAGAAATAAAAAATATTTAAAAGTAGACATCAATATTTAATAGTTTATTAGTTGACGAATCCCCCTCCTGATTCTCATACTACTTCATTCTTTTATAGAATTATTTTTATTATCACATTACATAGGTCTTAAGTCATGAATCGATAGGAACCGAAAACAATAGTATAAAGGAGATAAAAATGGATATGACTTTAATATACACGGTTATAGGGTTTGCCCTTGCCGGTTATAGCGTTATCGCTAACGACTCAATTCAAACACTAGGTACATTTATAGCTTCAAAAAAGAAGTGGTTTAAATGGTATACCCTTGCTGGATCTGCATCAGCTGTTATGATTTTAGCGTTAGCATGGGGATGGTATTCGTATGATGGTGATATTTCTTATGGAAGATTAACTAGAATACCTTATCAAGAAATTCAATGGTATCACGCAGTAGCACCTGCAATACTATTATTGTTAACAAGAATTGGAATACCAGTATCTACTACTTTCTTAGTTCTTTCAGCATTTGCCTCAACGGTTGTGCTTGAAAAAATGCTTATGAAAAGCGTTGTTGGCTATGGATTAGCAGCAATGGTTGCTTACATCGCCTGGATAGGTGTTTCTAAATTCATTAATGAAAAATTTGATGAAGTAGACGAAAAATGGGTAGGCTTCTGGAGAAATAGTGTTTGGATTTCCTCTGGTTGGTTATGGTGGGTGTGGTTGTCACACGACGTGGCTAATATTGCTGTGTATCTACCTAGACAATTAGATTTAACATTGCTTTTAATAGTAATGGGTTACTTTACAGCACTGTTATTCTATATTTTCTACATTCAAGGTGGACCAATTCAAAAAGTTGTTCTTGAAAAAACAGGAACTAGATATGCAAGATCGGCGACAATTATTAACGTAATATATGCTGGTGTCTTATTCTACTTTAAAGAACTAAACGATTTACCTATGTCTACGACATGGGTTTTTGTTGGTTTATTATGTGGAAGAGAACTTGCTATAGCTACCATGAACAAAGAATATAAGTTAGGTTACGTCTTTCCATTAATTGGAAAAGATTTTCTAAAAATGGTATTCGGCTTAACTGTTTCAGTAGGTATAGTACTTGCAATACATTATGTAATAATACCAAACAATTGGTTTTAAATATATTTTTGTGGTCGTGTTAATTATTTAACACGGCCATAAATATCCTGATATCGAACAATATCTGTTTCTTTTAAAATTGAACCTACTTGAGCTTCAATAATTTTTACTGGTTTTTTATATGGGTTTTCTATTCTATGGATTGCACCAAGTGGGATAAAGATAGTTTCATCGGGTTTCATAGTAAAATATTTCTTATTTAATGTAATTTTAGGTTTACCATGAGTAATAATCCAGTGCTCAGCTCTATGATGGTGTTTTTGAAGACTTAATATACCTTTTGGTTTTACATATAATTCTTTAATTAAGAATTCCTTACCGTTAAATAGATTTACATAACTACCCCAAGGTCTATGAAATACATTCTTCTTTTTATAATAATGTCTTTTATTTCGTCCATACATCTTACAGATTTCTTTCCAAGATCCTAAATCAGACCAAGGAATATCTAATTTGATAGCGTTTATATCTCTAGTTTTTTCCAATATTGCATAGTCAAAAGACTT
>CACLTO010000010.1 GCA_902609915.1 uncultured Pelagibacteraceae bacterium | reverse complement strand
TTCATCTTGCATAAATTTAAGTGTTTTTTCATAAGTCTCGAAATCATGGTGATTTTTTAAGGAAGTGATGATGTTTCTTGGGTCCCTTATAACATGTATTACACCTAAAGAATATTCTGGTTTTGTAAAGTCGTTTCCAAAAGCGGTAATTAAAGAATTATGGGTTTTTAAAAATTTTACTTTTTTTTCATTACAGATGTTTCTTTGAGAGGAGTCCCAATGTTTATGAATTTCACCTTTTTTAACAGTTTCTTTAAAAAACTGTTTATTTGGATAATCTTGTATTAAGTTTAATTTATTGACATCAAATATTCCATTATTACAGAAATAGTAAGCTGTTACAAAAGATCTGACCCAAGTATTTCCACTTTTAGGATAAGATGCTATCCAAATTATCATATTTATTTATTAAACTAGGTACTAATTATTTCAACTTAAATATTTTTTTCGATTTAAAAACAATATGTTAATTTTTCCAAAAATCTTTAGCTTTTTGAAAAAATTTTTTAATACTTGGATTGGATTTCTCATTCTCTATTTCTCTAAATTTCTCTAATAAAGTTCTTTGCTCTTTATTAAGGGATACTGGAACTTCAGTTTTGATTTGTACGTACAAATCACCAAAATCTCCTTTACGCATAAAGGGCATACCTTTACCTTTTAATCTAAATTGTTTTCCATCCTGGGTTCCATCAGGAATTTTTATTTTTGCTTTTTTCCCGTCTATTGTGGGTATTTCTATCGTTGTACCCAATGCAGCGTCGGCTATAGAAATTGGAAATTCAAAAAATAAATTTACATCTTGTCTTTTAAATAATTCATGGGATTTGATATTTATAAATAGATATAAATCTCCACTTGAACCGCCCCTAGTCCCAGCTTCACCTTTACCGGCAAGTCTAATTCTTGTACCATCATCTACTCCTTTGGGTATTGTAACCGATATTTTTTTAGTAGTTTGCGTGTTCCCTTGTCCATTACAATTTGAACAGGGATTATTTATTTCTTCTCCGCTTCCAGCACATTGAGGACAGGTCTGCTGAACTGTAAAAAAACCTTGATTAGTTCTTACTTTTCCATTACCTCCACAATATGTACATCTATCAGGACTAGTTCCTGGTTTAGATCCATTTCCTTTACAAGTATTACATTTTTCCGAGGCAGAAAACTGTATATTTTGTTTTTTACCCAAAAAAGCTTCTTCCAAAGTTATAGATAAATCGTATCTTAAGTCTGAGCCTCTGTTATTAGAATTTCTACCTCTAGAGCTTCTTCTTCCCCCACCGAAGTCACTAAAAAAATCCTCAAAAATATCTGAAAAATCTCCACCACTAAATCCTCCAAAACCTCCAAACCCACTTTGGCCACCACCTCCATTTTCAAAAGCAGCATGACCAAAATTGTCATAATTCTCTTTTTTAGATTTATCTGAAAGAATTCCATAGGCTTCACTAGCCTCTTTAAACTTGTCCTCTGCAACTTTATCATCAGGATTTTTATCTGGGTGATATTTTACAGCTAGTTTTCTGTAAGCAGATTTTAGTTCTTCTGGGGATGCGCTTTTGTTAACACCGAGGACATCATAATAATCTCTTTTCGCCATTTAAATACCTCGGAAAGATGAATGTATGTTAAGCGCTTTTCTCTTTATTTTCGTCTTTTACTTCTTCAAAATCGGCATCAACAACGTTATCTTCTTTTTTACCTTTATCACCTTTTCCATCATCTTTGTCAGAATCTGGTTTTGTACTTTGTTGTGATTTATATATTGCTTCTCCTAGTTTCATTGAAGCCTGAACTAATGATTCAGTTTTTTTCTTTATATCGTCAATGTTTTCGCTTTTTAGAGCGTCCTTTAATTGAGTTGAAGCATCTTCAATAGCTTTTTTTTCAGCATCTGAAACTTTTGAGCCGTGTTCCTTTAAATTTTTCTCAGTCGAATGAAGTAAGGTGTCTGCTTGATTCCTTACATCTACCGATTCTCTTTTCTTTTTATCAGCATCTTTGTTTGCTTCAGCATCTTTTACCATTTTTTCTATTTCTTCATCACTCAGACCACCCGATGCTTGAATTTGGATTTTTTGTTCTTTTCCAGTTCCTTTGTCTTTTGCAGATACATTAACAATACCATTTGCATCAATATCAAATGTTACTTCGATTTGTGGTACACCTCTTGGAGCTGGTGCAATCCCAACTAATTCAAAATTTCCAAGAATTTTATTATCAGATGCCATCTCTCTTTCTCCTTGTAGAACACGAATAGATACAGCGGGTTGATTGTCATCAGCAGTTGAAAATACCTGGCTCTTTTTAGTAGGTATTGTGGTATTTTTTTCGATAAGCTTTGTTGATACACCACCAAGTGTTTCTATTCCAAGCGATAAAGGTGTTACATCTAATAATAATACATCTTTTACATCTCCTTGAAGCACTCCTGCTTGAATTGCAGCACCCATTGCCACTACTTCGTCAGGATTTACACTTTTATTTGGTTCTTTGCCAAAAAAGTTTTTTACTTCCTCTAGAACTTTAGGCATTCTTGTCATCCCACCAACCATAACGACTTCATTTATTTCGTTAGCTGACATACCAGCATCTTTTAAAGCTGTTTTGCATGGAGGAATAGTTTTAGCTATTAAATCTTCAACTAATGCCTCAAGCTTAGCTCTAGTTAATTTTAAATTGATATGTTTTGGTCCAGTTTTATCAGCTGTTATAAATGGTAAATTAATATCTGTTTGTTCAGCTGAGGATAATTCAATCTTTGCTTTTTCAGCTGCCTCTTTTAGTCTTTGTAATGCAAGCTTGTCTGACTTTAGGTCTATTCCATTATCTTTTTTGAATTCTGTTATAAGGTATTCAACAATGCAATTGTCAAAATCTTCACCACCAAGGAATGTGTCTCCATTAGTTGATTTAACTTCAAAAACACCGTCTCCAAGTTCCAATATAGAGACGTCGAATGTTCCACCACCTAAATCATATACAGCAATTTTTTTATTCTGTTTTTTATCAAGGCCGTAAGCCAGTGATGCAGCAGTTGGTTCATTAATAATCCTTAAGACTTCAAGACCTGCAATTTTTCCTGCATCTTTTGTTGCTTGCCTTTGAGCATCATTAAAATATGCCGGAACTGTAATAACCGCCTTTGTTACTGCTTGACCTAGATATTTTTCGGCAGTCTCTTTCATTTTTTGCAAAATGAAAGCTGAAATTTGAGAAGGAGAATACTTTTCTCCTTTAGACTCTATCCATGCATCGCCTTTTTCAGAGTTTACAATTTTAAATGGAGCAGCTTCTATATCTTTCTTAACCGTAGGATCTTCAAAGTTTCTTCCAATAAGTCTTTTAACTGCAAAGATAGTATTTTCAGGATTGGTTACAGCTTGTCTTTTAGCCGGTTGTCCTATTAATTTTTCTTTTTCATCAGTAAAAGCTACCACAGAAGGCGTGGTTCTTGCACCTTCAGCATTTTCTAATACTTTAGCCTGACTACCTTCCATAATAGCCACACAAGAATTAGTTGTTCCTAGATCTATTCCAATAATTTTACTCATAATAATAATGTCTACTCGTCATATATGTGTTAATTTTAATTCTACAAGTTGTTCTATTCATTATTTGTCGTTTGAATTTTCTTTATTTTCCTCATTTTTAGGAGATTTTTCCTGTTTTTTCTTTGCTACGCCAACTAAAGAGGGTCTTAATAATCTCTCCTTAATTGTAAAACCTTTTTGAATTTCCTGAATTATAGTTCCTGGATCCTTACTATCATCTTCAATCTCTATCATTGCTTGATGAAAATTTGGATCAAGTTTTTTGTTTAAACTCTCAATTGGTTTAATGTTATTTTTGTTAAAAATTGAAATTAGATCTTTATGAATTATATCAAAGTGTTCTAAAGTTTTTTTTAGTGCATCGGTTTCTTTTAACTTATCATCACTTTCCAAAATACTTTTTGACCTCTCTAAATTATCAATCAAACTTAAAGCTTCTTTGGCAAAAGCAAACCCACCGTATTCAAAAGCATCCTCTCTTTCTTTTTCAAATCTTCTACGTTGATTTTCCATCTCAGCAAAAGTTCTTGCTAATTTATCCTCAAGCTCTTTTACTTTGTCTTCAAGGGGTAATTCTATTTTATCCTCTGGAGACTCCTCTTTTATCGAATTTTTTCCAATTTCATTATCTTCAGATGATTGATCTTGATCTTTTTTTTCTGAAGAAACTTGTTCTTCGTTAACTTTTTGATTTTGTTCTTTTTCCATACCATCTTATATGGTAGGAAAATCAAAAATTTCTAGATGCTAAAGAAAAAAATTACTAAATTATTAATTGGAACTAATAACATAGGAAAACTTAGAGAAATAAAGGGTTTATTACCAAAAAGGATCAAAACCTATTCTACATCAGATTTTAAACTCAAAAGTCCAGTTGAGAATGGAAAGTCCTTTAAAGAAAATTCATTATTAAAGTCTAAATATTTTTCTAAAAAAACAAATCTCATCTGTTTAGCAGATGACTCAGGTTTAGAGATAGATTGTCTTAAAAAAAAGCCAGGAATTTATTCTGCTAGATGGGCAGGAACTAATGGAGATTTTAAGAAAGCAATAAAAAGGGTTTATAAAGAACTTGATAAAAAGGACAAATATTGGAAAAAAAAAAAAATTAAAGCTAGATTTGTTTGCGCACTTTCAATTTGTTACCTTGATAGAATAATTGCAAATGTGGTTGGAAAAGTTGAAGGCTCCATTTCAATAAATGCTAGAGGGGGGAATGGTTTTGGCTATGATCCAATCTTTGTCCCAAGAAATAAAAGGAAAACTTTTGGAGAAATGAAATTATCAAGTAAATATCGGATTGATCACAGATCAATGGCATTTAAAAAAATTAAAAAATTTCTTTAAGCTTACCATTACTTACCTCATAAAAATTTAATTGATGATTAATTCTGTTATCTTTTATTTCAAAAATACCCATTTTGCCCTTAAAGATATTTTTTGTTCTAAATGATTTGTTAATCTCCAATGTCTCATTTTTTAATGAAAGAAAGTATATTAGACCAACTAGATCATAAGTTAGCAAAGATAAATGGTTTGGTTTATAATCGAATTTTTTTTTAAATTTTAAAATAAAGTTGTCTAAATTTTTTTTATTGATGGAAGGATAATAAATTGGTTGAACATTGATTTCATTAATTAAACTTTCGTCAAACCATTGATTTAATGTGATAATAAATTTTTCTTTAGGAGATACATCGGTGTATAACAATGATGTTATAACACTTTTTAAGCTTTCTTCAAAATCTGCAATTATGATTGAGTCAAATTTTAAAGTACCTAAAGTATATTTTTTTTTTAGGTTTTCTATCTTCTTTTCTTTATCAATATCATCTGAATTTTCGACTCTAGATATCTCATCTAATAAATTTTGTTTCCTTTTTTCATAATTCGTAATTTCTTCTATCTGTTTAGTTAGTTTAGTTGGTTCGATATTATAATAATATTCTTTAAAAAATTTAAGTTTTGAATTATTGATACCTTTTTTTATTTCTGAGTCATAACTTAAATCAGGTATTAAAAGAATTGTTTTTTTAATTTCATTTAATTTTAAAAATTTTTTAATTGTTCTTAATTGTGAAGTAGAATTTATTCCAGAGCTAATTATATTTTTTGGTAGATCTAAAGTTTTATTTGTTAATGAAAGAAAAGTAATATTTTCGACTTCTTTCAGGTAAATTAAATTTTCATGAAAGATAGGACCTATAACTAAATTTATACCCATTTTTTCTAATTCCAAAGCTGAGCGTAAAGTGATGTTTGGATCTGACCCAGTATCTTTTGGGTAAATTTCTAGTTTATTATCGTCAATATCAATTAGAGCCATTCTAATAGAATTAATTATTTGTTCCCCTAAACTTGCGTTTTCTCCAGATAGAGGCACTAAAACTCCAATTTTAATTTTTGTATTCTCCGAAAATGAAATACTTGTTTTAAATATTAAAAATATGAAAAGTAGAATTTTAAAAAAATTATTCATTTTATGATTAATATAATTTTAGTATTGTATAATTATGGCTATAAATCCTAAATCTAACAATAAAGATATTAAAAAAGGCCTATATTTAATACCTACACCTATAGGAAATTTAGGAGATATTACATTAAGAGCAGTAGAAATTTTAAAAATTTCAAATCTAATACTATGTGAGGATACACGCGTATCATCTAAACTATTAGATAAATTTAAAATTAAGACAAAATTGATGTCAAATCACAAATTTAATGAAAAAAAGAATTTATCAAAAGTAATTGATTGTCTTAAAGAGGGTCAGATAATATCTTTAATATCTGACGCAGGCACACCAGGAATATCAGATCCTGGTGCTATATTGGTTAAAGAATGTGTTAAAGAAAAAATAAATGTAACCCCACTTCCTGGAGCCTCTGCAGTAAGCACAGCTATGTCAATCAGTGGTTTTTCCGAAAAGTATTTTTTTTATGGTTTCTTTCCCTCAAAACTTAAAGATATTCAGAACGATCTCAAATTAATATCAAAATTAGATTGTTCAATAATTTTTTTTATTTCCTCAAAAAAATTTAATAAAGGGATAAAAATTATAAAAGAAATTTTCTTAGATAGAGAAATCTTGATTTGCAGAGAAATGACAAAGTTCTATGAGGAATATATAAGGTACAAAGTAGACGATCTTGAAAATTTTGATGATCATTTTAAAGGTGAATTGACAATTGTAATATCTGAAAAAAAAAAGATTAAAAAAAGCTCTCTTTTGTTAAGTGAATCAGATAAAAGCATTATTAGAAAAATGATTAATAAATTAAGTGTAAAAGAAATAACTAGTTTAATTTCCCAAAATAATGAAATTTCCAAAAAAGAGATTTATAATTATTGTCTTAAGATAAAAAATGAATAGTAGAATTTTATTATTATTATTAATTAGTTTGTTTCTATCAGGATGTGTTGGTGTTTCCTCAAAAGGCATTTTTGGAACTGGCGTATCAGTTGCTCTAGATCCTAGATCTGTGGGTACCCAGATCGATGATTCCATAATGCAAAAAAATTTATCAGCAAAACTTATAATTTTAGATAAAAAATATTTTCTGGCGATTAAATCAAAAGTTTTAGATGGAAGAATTTTTTTAACTGGAAAAGTAGAAAATCCAGAGGAAAAGCTAAAAATCACAAAACTAGCTTGGGAAATAGTGGGTGTTCGGTCGGTTAGAAATGATGTTAAAATTAAAGAGAAGTTTAATTTTCAGCAGTCAGCAAAAGATCTTTTAATCACTTCACAATTAAGAACTGCTTTAATTATAAATAAACAGATTAAAGCAACTAATTACCAAATTGATACATATAAAAAAAAAATTTATATTTATGGAATAGCTTTAACATCGGATGAAAAATTACTAGTTGTACAAGAAGCTGAGGAAATATTAGATGTGGAAGATGTTATAGCGAGTATTTTGCTTGTAGAGGATTTAAGAATTCAAAAAAATTAACTACTTTTTATAGTCAATTACATCTGCTGAGTATGCAGCTATTGATGCTAAATTAATAATTTCTGAAGTTGATGTCCTCAAGGGAGCGATTTCTATTGGAAGGCCTAAACCAATTAATAATGGCCCTATAACTTTCGCCCTGCTCATTGATTTTATCATTTTGTAGGAAATAGCAGCACTATGTTGGCTCGGCATTATCAGAACATTTGAGTTTCCCACAATTTCTGAGAATGGGTAAAGTTCTTTATATAATTCCTCTAAAGCAACATCAGGCTGCATTTCACCATCAAATTTAAAATCAACTTTATCTTTTTTTAGTATTTCAACTGCATCACTTAACCTTTTGGTTCTATCAGTTGCAGGTTCACCAAAAGTTGAGTGAGATAAAAATGCGACCTTAGGATCAAATCCAAACAATCTTACAACTCTAGCAGCTGATTTCGCCATTTCTGCCAACTGATTCGCATCAGGATATTCAATTACAGAGGTGTCACATATAAAAATAGTTTTACCTCTATTTACAATAAGATTTAGGCCAAACATAATTTCCCCAGCTCTCGGATCTACTACTTTAGTAATTTTCTCTAAGGATGAGGAATACCTTCGTGTATTTCCTGTTATCATTGCATCAGCATCTCTACATGCAACCATACAAGATGACCATACAACTCTATCATTTCTTACTAAACGATCACAATCACGCTCCAGCATGCCTTTGTTTCTTTGAAGTTTTCCAAAAAGATATTTTACATACTTTTCTCTCTTTTTTTCATCTTTTGAATTAATAATTTCTATATCAAAATTTTCACTGTAACCTATTTTTTTGATTTGGTTTTTAATTAAATCCTCTTTTCCAATTAAGATTGGTATCCCCAAATTAGAGTTTTTAAATGCTATTGCCGCTTTAAGCATATTTTCATCTTCACCGTCTGCAAAAATTACTTTTTTTGGTTTTTTCTTAATATAGTTATTAATACCCTGCATGATTGTAACTGTTGGATCTAATCTTTGTCTCAATTGATCTTTGTAATTATCAAAATCTTTTATATTTATTCTGGCAACACCAGTATCAATTGCTGCTTTAGCTACTGCAGCTGGAATTACACTTATAAGTCTAGGATCAAATGTTGAGGGAATAATGTAATCTTTCCCATAATGTGGTCTTTCACCTCCCATTGCAGCTACGACTTCATCAGGAACTTCCTCTTTAGCTAAATTTGCAATTGCTTTTGCTGCAGCAACTTTCATTTCCTCATTAATAGTTTTAGATCTTACGTCTAGTGCTCCTCTAAAAATATAAGGGAAACCAATTAAATTATTTACCTGATTTGGATAATCCGATCTTCCAGTGGCCATAATTGCATCACTTCTTACTTCTGCAACTTCCTCAGGTTTAATTTCGGGATCAGGATTTGCGCATGCAAATATAATAGGATTTTTTGCCATTTTTTTTACCATATCTTTTGTCAAAGCGCCTTTTGCTGATAAACCCAAAAATACATCAGCATTGTTGATAGCGTCTAGAAGAGTTCTGTGTTCAGTATCGATAGCATGAGCTGATTTCCACTGATTAAGTTTATCACGCCCTTTATAGATAACTCCTTTTCTATCTATCATTGTAATATTTTTTTGTGGAACACCTTTTTTTTTAAATAAATTTGCGCATGCCATCGCTGATGCTCCCGCGCCGTTTACAACTATTTTTACTTCCTCAATTTTTTTTTTGGTAATATCAAGTGCGTTAATTAATGCAGCTGTGGTTATAATTGCTGTACCATGTTGATCATCATGAAAGACGGGAATATCCAAAATTTCTTTGAGTTTATCCTCAATGATAAAACAATCAGGAGCTGCAATATCTTCTAAATTAATACCTCCAAAACTTGGGGCAAAATTTTTAATACTTCTAATAATTTCATCAGGGTCTGCTGAGTCGATCTCAAGATCAATAGAGTCTATATCAGCAAACCTTTTAAATAGTACCGCTTTTCCCTCCATTACAGGTTTTGAGGCTAAAGCTCCTAAGTTACCCATACCTAAAATTGCAGAACCATTACTTATTACTGCTACGAGGTTTCCTTTACTGGTATAGTCAAATGCGGCTTCTGGATTTTCATTTATTGCTTTAACCGGTGCTGCTACACCTGGCGAATAAGCTAATGCAAGATCTCTTTTTGTGGTCATATTTTTTGAGGAAGAGATTTCAATTTTTCCCGGTTTATTATTACGATGGTAATCTAAAGCTTCTTTATCTGTATAATGATCAATTTTAGTTTTTTTCATTTAGCTTAATTAGGTGTACAAATGAGGTAAATTTAAGACTAATATGATTTATGAATTTAGTTAAGTCAACAGGGACTTTTGGTTTCTATACTATTATTAGCAGATTACTTGGTTATTTGAGAGATGTTTTAATAGCAATTTTTCTCGGAACAAGTTTTTTGGCTGATGTTTTTTTTGTAGCATTTAGAATACCTAACACCTTCAGAAGACTTTTTGCTGAAGGAACTTTTAATTCAGCTTTTGTACCAAGCTATACCTCGGAATTAGTCAAAAACAAATCTAGATCAAATAAATTCGCTAATGATGTCTTTAGTTTGTTATTTTTGGCTTTATTTTTTTTAGTTCTCATAATTGAAATTTTCATGCCAATTTTTGTAGGATTAATAGCACCAGGCTTTGTTGATGATACTAAAAAATTTGAATTAGCAACGACTTTAACAAGAATTACTTTCCCCTTTTTAATGTTTGTAGGTTTATCTTCTTTTTTTGGTGCAATTTTAAATTCACATAATAAATTTGCTGCTGCTTCAGCTGCCCCGATTATATTGAATATAGTTTTAATACTTATTTTATTTTTTGGAAGATATTTAGATGATAAACTAATTTACTATCTTTCATACGGCATTTCCATTGCAGGATTGTTGCAATTAATCTTTTTATATAAATTTGTAAAAAAATATTACGTAATAGATTTTGATTTAAAATTTAAAATTACTAATAAAGTTAAAATTTTTTTTAAAAAAATATTACCTAGTATTTTTTCTTCTGGAGTAACACAAATAAATATATTAGTTGGAACAATTATAGCTTCATTTCAGGCAAGCGCTGTATCATATTTGTATTATGCGGATAGAATATATCAAATTAATTTAGCAATAGCTGGAATAGCTATTGGCATCGTTGTTTTACCTCAGCTCTCAAAATATGTTCATCAAAAAAAAAAGAAAAAAATATTATTAATTCAAAATAAAGCAGTAGAGCTAAGCATGTTTTTAAGTATACCTGCCTCTATAGCATTAGTTATAGGATCTGAGCAAATAATTTCAGCTTTATTTGGATATGGTTCTTTCACAGAAGCCTCAGTGTCAAATTCCTCGAAAGCTCTTTATTATTTTAGTTTAGGGCTTCCAGCATTTGCTTTAATAAAAGTTTTTTCAACATTTTTTTTTGCGAATCATGATACTAAAACTCCGTTTTATATTTCATTAGTTTCAGTTCTGTTAAATATTTTAATAAGTGTTTATTTCTTTAAAGACATTGGTTTTATAATTATTCCTATAGCAACAACAATTTCCTCGTGGTTTAACTCTATAACATTATTTATTTTTTTAAAAAATAATGATCTATTTTCTTTTAATGAAATCTTTTTTAAAAAGTTTGTAAAGATAATTTCTGTATCAATTATGATGGGTTTTTTCTTTAAGTACTTGATATTATTTTTTGAAAATCAATTAAGCTACACCTTTTTTTTAAAGTCAGCTTATATGATATTGTGTGTTTTTCTAACTATATTATTTTATTTAACACTGTCATATTTTATCAAAGCTTTTAATTATAATGATATTAAAATAAAGTATTAGAATATGAAAAAAAAAATTTTCTCAGGTGTTCAGCCTACTGGAAATCTTCATTTAGGAAATTATTTAGGAGCTATAAAAAACTTTGTTGATCTTAATAACGACACTCAGAATGAATGTATCTTTTGTGTAGTTGATCTTCATGCAATAACTGTTAGTCAAAATCCAAAACAATTAAAATCTAATATTTATGAGACGGTAGCTACATTTGTAGCTAGTGGCATAGATCCCCAGAAAAGTACAATTTTTAATCAGTCTCAAGTAAGTGCTCATTCAGAGGTGGCATGGATTTTAAGCTGTGTTGCTAGAATGGGTTGGTTAAATAGGATGACACAATTTAAGGAAAAAGCTGGGAAAGATAAAGAAAAAGCAAGCATTGGTCTTTATTCATATCCTGTCTTAATGGCAGCAGATATCTTATTATATGACACAACACATGTACCTGTTGGTGAAGATCAAAAACAACATCTAGAACTTTGTAGAGATGTTGCACAAAAATTTAATAATGATTTTGAAGTCAAAGATTTTTTTAAAGCCCCCGAACCCTTGATTAAAAAAGAGTTTTCAAGAATTATGAGTTTTAAAGATGGTCTTAAAAAGATGAGTAAATCAGAAGTGTCAGATTTGAGTAGAATTAATTTAACTGATGATAAGGATCAAATAATTAATAAAATCAAAAAAGCAAAAACTGATACTTTACCCCTGCCCTCTAAAATTGAGGAATTAGAAAAAAGACCTGAGGCTAAAAATTTAATCGGTATTTACTCAAGTTTGACAAATAATACATTTCAAAAAACTATTGATGAATTTGCTGGAAAAAATTTTTCAGAATTTAAAAATAATTTATCAGATGTAGTTGTTAATGAAATCAATCCAATTTCATTGAAAATAAAAGAATTATTAGAAGATAAAGATTTTTTGAAAAAAATACTTAAAGACGGAAATGAAAAAGCTAATGAAATTGCATCAAAAAAAGTTAAAGAAATTCACAAAATTGTGGGTTTCTAAAAGATATTCTCATTAAGTGGTACCAATTTTATTAATTATGTTTATAAATAATTTATGTTTGTGCAAACAGAAATAACACCAAACCCCAATTCATTGAAATTTATACCTAGCAAGGTAGTATCTAATGCAGGGTCATTTGAGATTACAAAAAAAGATGAAGTCAAAAATGAGTTAGTAAAAAATATTCTGTCTATAAAAGGTGTAGAGGGTATTTTTTTAGGTAAAGACTTTATATCAGTAAATAAATATGATGAAATTCCATGGGAAGAAATAAAGCATATTATCATTTCATTTATAAATGAATTTTATTCTTCAGGTAAAGATTTCGTAATTGATAAAAATCTAAATGAGCAAAGCGAAAGCCTTGATGAAATAGAAAAAAAAATTGTTCAACTATTGGATGAAAAAATTCGTCCAGCAGTTGCAAAAGATGGTGGAGATATTAAGTTTAAAGAGTTTAAAGACGGGATTGTTAAAGTTCAATTGCAAGGAAGCTGCTCTGGTTGTCCCAGTTCAACAATGACACTTAAACGAGGTGTTGAGAATTTGTTGTGTCATTATTTGCCTGAGGTTAAAGAGGTTGTCGCTATTTAAAAAATGAGAAGAATTTTGAAAAAAAACAGAATTAAAGCATTTAAAGTTTTAAGGGAAAATGATCTAAATTCACTTCCAAGGATATTTTTAAGCAGCATATTATTGATATTATTTTTTTATTCTCTACCAATCGTTATAAATTTTACCAATAACAAAATTGAGAGTTCTGCGGGTATTCAGAATAATTCAAAAGCAATATTAGCATATACCTTAAATAAAAAATCCTCTAATTCCTTAAGCAATCAAAAGCTAAACGAAGAAGATTTATTAATTGATATTTACAGCTTAAATGATCAAGAAACGGATACCGTCAGGCTTGATGCATCAACAATAAAACAGTTATTTGATGAAACTGATTATAAATTAGATGATGTTCGAAAGAAAAAATTAGTAAAACCAATTGCATTAACTCTGCTTCCAGCAGAAATAAAAATGATAGAGAATGTAAAAAAAAGAAAAGAATTTTTTATCCAAATAATATTACCTTTAATTTTAGAGGAAAATAAAAATATAAATTTGGATAGAAAGAGATTATTTAGCATTATCAACAAAAGCAACAACACTGACACTGAAAAAAATTGGTTAGAAAAAAAATATAGACAATATGGAATCCCTTCAAGAGATCTATCAATATTAAAAAGGAGAATGGATATAGTGCCAGTTTCATTAGCTATTGCTCAAGCGGCAAAGGAGACTGGTTGGGGAACTTCAAGATTTGCCCAACAAGGAAATGCTTTGTTTGGACAATGGACTTGGTCTGGCGAGGGATTAAAACCAAAAGATGCAGAAAAAAATCAGGGTCACAAGGTTATGAGATTTAATGTTTTGCAAGCGTCTGTTAGGGCATATCAAAGAAATATAAATACTCACTCAAGTTATGAAGATTTTAGATTGGCCAGAGCGAAACTAAGAGACTTGGGGGAGCCTCTAGACAGTATAGTTTTATCTGCTTACCTAGATAAATATGCAGAAACAGGGAATGAGTATGTAGAAGTTTTACAAAAAATTATCAAACAAAATAATTTAAAAGATTTTGATGATGCAAAATTATTACCGTCAAGTATAGCGTTAGAAAGTTTAATCTAAAATATTATCTTATAATAAATTGAGTTCCAAACCATCTCCATTTACCATTATCATTTAGAGAGCAGTTAACCCTTCCTCTTCTAGGTAAAAAAGGTTCTCTAAATTTAATTGTTAGCTCATTATTGATTATTGTAATATTAGATTTTTCCCACTTATCACCCTCATTTGAATAGCAATTTATATTGTTTAAATTTTTTTGAGTATCAAAGAATTTAACTTTAAAATTTGGAGGGTTATTATTATTTGATAATTTTTTTTCCTCAGGTTTCAAGCTTTCATATTCTAGTGGAAAATATTTTACTATTGATTTAAATCTACTTAACTCACCATATTTTTCATTTATAGGAAACCTTGGAAGTTCAAACTTATCTTTGTTTAAATCAATAATCCCAGAGTGCTGCCCAAATGCAATTTCAAATTTTTGAGAAATATAATCTTTCATAAATTTGGAATATTCTCCAAAAGGATAAGAAAATATTTTTGGAATATACCCCAGTTTATTTTGAAAAATTTGGTCTGCAGTTTTCATATCATTTAAAAATTGATCTTGTGATTTATCAATCAAGTAATCATGAGAATGCGAATGATGACCGATCATTGTGAATTCATATTTATCTATTTCTTTAATCTGTTCCCAAGTCATATAGCCACTGTTTCCTGCAGGTTCTGTTGAAACAAACAGGATGAAGGGTATTTGGTTCTCTTTTAAATAAGGCCAGGCGTTATCATAAAAAGATCTAAACCCATCATCTATAGTGAGTAAAATCTTCTTATTTTTTTTGGAATTGTTAAATTCTTCTATAAAATTTTTTGGATGGTAAAAACTTACATTAGATTCTTTAATTAGTCTAATATGACTTATAAAAACGTCCATAGAGATATTTGTTGATGGGTACTTAAATTCATTAAAGCGGTGATACATTATTGATAATACACCCTCATCATTTGAAAAATTTTTACTATTATTTACTTGTGCATTTGAGTTAAATGTAAATATAGTTAAACTAGTGAATAAAATAATAATTGATGCAACAAAAGATGATATTTTTTTTATGATCATTAGTGATACTAATATTTATAGTATTACTCACGAAAATAGCAAAATTAATTATGACAAACTAATTATTTTAGTAATTGATTTTTTGAATAATTATAATTTTGAAATGAAAGATATCAATTTAATGTATATAAACAGAGGTCCTGGTAGCTTTGCAGGTATTAGAAACTCTTTATCAATGATTAAAGCAATTCACATGATTAAAAAAATAGATTATTATTCCTTTAGTTTTAATGATTTTAAGGGTGAATCAGATTTAAGTTACGAAAATATACCTAAATTGTGTGAGAAATTTAAAATTGAAAAAAATTTGATTAATCCTATTTATTAGGGTTTAAATTAGAATATGGCAGATAAAATAGAGCAAAAATTTCAGAAAAAAGGTCTTAAATTAACAGATCAAAGAAGAACTATTGCACGTGTGATTCTTGAGTCTAAAGAAGCGTATGGAGAGTCAGACCATCCAGATGTTGATGAATTATACAAAAGAGTTTCAAAAATAGATCCCAAAATAAGCATTGCCACTGTTTATAGAACTGTAAAACTTTTTGAAGAAGCTGGCATATTAACGAAACATGATTTTAAAACAGGAAAAGCTAGATACGAATTAAATGATGATCATAATCATTTGATAGATATTAAAACTGGTGAAATTATAGAATTTGTCGATGATGAAATAAGTAAGTTGCAAGAAAAAATAGCAGATAAATATGGCTATAAGCTTGTTGACCATAAGTTAGAGCTTTATGGGATTAAGAAAAAGTCCTAAAAATATGAATCAGAAAATATTTATTAAAACATTCGGATGTCAAATGAATGAGTATGACTCTAATAGGATATTAGACTTAGTAAAAAAGATTGGTTATGAAAAAACAGAAATTTATGAGAATGCAGATTGTTATCTGATAAATACTTGTCATATTAGGGACAAATCAAAAGAAAAAGTTTACCATGAAATAGGAAGGGTAAAAAAAAAATTTAGACTTAAAAAGAAACCTTTAGTTATTATTGCAGGTTGTGTAGCACAGGCAGAAAATCAAGAAATGCTTGAAAGAGAACCTTACATTGATTTTGTTATTGGACCACAATCATATCATAAAATTAATAATGCAATTCTAAATTATGAAAAACAAAAGAAAAAAATACAAGAAATAGAATTTGATGCAGATTCAAAATTTGACTATCTAAGTAAAATCAAAAACAGCTCTAGTAAAGTTTCATCATTTTTAACAATCCAGGAGGGGTGTGATAAGTTTTGTCATTTTTGTGTAGTCCCATATACACGTGGGCCAGAGTATTCTCGTCCTTTTAATCAAATTTTAGATGAGGCTAAACATTTAGCTGACAGTGGCTCAAAAGAAATTATTTTACTTGGCCAAAATGTTAATGCTTATAATAATGATGGATATAGATTATCTGACTTAATTTTAGGCATTGAAAAATTAAATGAAATTAAAAGAATAAGGTATACCACCTCTCACCCAAAAGATATGACTGAGGACTTAATTGAAATTTATAAAAGTTCAAAAAAATTGATGCCACTTGTGCATTTACCGGTACAGAGTGGATCAAATAAAATTTTAAAACTGATGAACAGAAAGCATACTGTTGAGGAATACTTAAAAATATATGATATATTAAAGAAGTTTAATCCAAAGATTGAATTTTCAAGTGATTTTATAATATCTTATCCTGGTGAAGATGATCAGGATTTTAAATTCACTTGTCATTTAATTGATAAAATTAGATTTATTAATTCATACTCTTTTATATTTAGTCCAAGACCTGGAACACCCGCAGAAAATCTAAACTTAATTGAAAAAAAAATTTCAATCAAAAGATTAGAAAAAATTCAAAACTTATTATTTGAAAATCAGATCCAAATGAATAAATCGTTGGAAAAAAATGTTATTAATGTTTTGGTTGAGAATTTAACTGATGATAAAACCAAAACTTTTGGTAGATCTGAGTATATGACACCAGTAATATTTAATGGTAATAAGAGTGATATAGGAAAAGTTGTGCAAGTAAGAATTAATAAAAGTAATAGAACTACTTTATTTGGAGAAATAGTGAGCAATTCCAATCAGAAAGTTGCGTAAAATTTGAGCAGTATTAGAAAAAAAGATATCGACCAAACATTAAACTTTGTTTACTCTGACAACAATACTTTGAGCGTTATATTCCACGATAATGATTTGTTGATGGGTGTTGTTGGCGAATTTAATAAAAACTTACAGGAGTTAGAAAAAGTTACAAAATGTAGCTTATATTCCAGAGGAAATTCTATTCTTATAAAATCAAATCCTGAAACAAATGAAAAAGTTAAGAATGCTATCAAATTTTTGGCCAATCAATTTATTAATAATGGAAGTATTGAAAATAAAGATATACTTTCATCTGTAGACAAATTTATGATTAATGAAAAAGTTAAAAACAACAATATTACAGATATAATCAGAACTCCAAAAAAATCTATAATACCAAGATCTGAAAAACAAAAAAATTATGTAAGAGCTTTAAGGCAAAAAGATATAATAATTTCAGCTGGACCTGCTGGAACAGGTAAGACTTTTCTAGCGGTTGCAGTTGGTTTAACTATGCTTTTAGAAAAAAAAATTGAAAGAATAATTTTGTCTAGGCCTGCAGTCGAGGCTGGGGAACGTTTAGGATTTTTACCTGGTGACATGAAAGAAAAAGTGGACCCTTATCTAAGACCATTGTACGACTCATTATATGATCTTTTTGATTTTGAAAAAATTCAAAGAATGATAGAAATTGGTGACATCGAAATTGCACCCTTAGCATTTATGAGAGGCCGGACACTTAAAAATTCTTTTGCAATTTTAGATGAAGCACAAAATGCAACGGACACACAGATCAAAATGTTTTTAACACGTCTAGGCGAAAATTCAAAAATTGTAGTTAACGGAGATCCTACCCAAATTGACCTACCAAATCAAAATATGTCAGGATTAGTTAAATCAAAAGAGTTACTTGGACATTTAAAGGAAATATCTATAATTGACTTTGATCACTCTGATGTAGTAAGGCACCCACTTGTTTCAAAAATAGTAAAAGCATACTCAAATAATGATTAGTGTTAATGTCTTCTCTGAAGAGAAGGCTTGGTCAAAAAAGCTTAAAAATAAAGATCTTTTTTTTAAACAAATATGTAAAGCATTTCCAAAAAAATATAAATTTTTGAAAAAAAGAGTTTCATTTACTGTTCTACTTTCAAATAATAAAAATATCAAAAAATTAAATAAGAATTTTAGAAATAAAAATAAACCAACAGATATTCTATCTTTTCCATTAGATAAGAAGTTTAAAGTTTCAAAAAATAAATATTTAGGAGATATTATTATAAACTATAATTATTTAAATAAACCAAAATCTCAAGACTTAAATAAATTTCAAGAAAAAGTAACAAAAATATTTATTCATGGCTTTCTACACCTTCTTGGTTTTAATCATATTAATGATAATGATTACTCTCAAATGTTAAAAGAGGAGATTGCTTTATACAAATTAGTAAAACTAAAAAGTAAATTAAATTGAACAAAAAAATTTTTATTGAGTCAACTCTTTTAATTTTTTTGGGTGCTATGAGCTCTTTAAGCTTACCTCCTTTTAATTATTTATTAATTAACTTTTTTACTTTAAGTTTGTTTTTTATTTTTTTAATTAATAAATCTAAAATTACAAAAAACAAAACTGTATTTATATTTTATGGTTGGTTATTTGGATTTGGTTATTTCGTTAGTAACTTGTATTGGATTTCAATATCTTTGACATTTGACCCAAATTTTGAATTTTTAGTTCCCTTTGCAATAATATTAGTACCAGGATTCTTAGCAATATTTTATGCTATGATTACTTATTTATTTATAATTTTCAAATCGAAGAAAAACTTAAGTTCTTTTTTCCT
Organism: uncultured Pelagibacteraceae bacterium; assembly: GCA_902609915.1. Taxonomy (GTDB): domain Bacteria; phylum Pseudomonadota; class Alphaproteobacteria; order Pelagibacterales; family Pelagibacteraceae; genus Pelagibacter. The sequence continues at coordinate 11,144 of CACLTO010000010.1, read as the reverse complement.
TTTTTCTTTAATATTTGGAATAGTAGAATATTTAAGAGGAACAATTTTGACAGGATTTCCCTGGAATTTAATTGCCTATAGTTTTTCTAATCATCTTGAAATTATAAATATTACATCAATTATTGGTATTTATAGTTTTAACCTTTTTTGTATTTCACTTTTTGTAAGCCCATCTATAATTTTTTTAAAAACTAGTAAGATTAACATTTCAGTTTTTATTGCATTTTTTATAATCACTTTTTCTTTTTATTTTTATGGTTCACAAAACCTTAATAAATTTAATAATGCTGAAGCAAAGAAACATGACTATAAAATAAGAATTATAAGTTCTAATATAAGTATAGATAGATACTATAATAATGCAGACCCCGTTATAGTGATTGAAGAACTAATTCAAATTAGTTCGCCTGAAAAAAATGAAAAAATAATTTTTGTTTGGCCAGAGGGTATATTGCCAGGTATTTCTCAAAATCAAATGAAGGAATACAAATGGCTATTTGAAAATAAGTTTGATGCAAAACATTTGCTAGCTATTGGGATTAATAGTCAAGCACATGAAGAACAAAGTATTAAATATTTCAACTCATTTTCAATATATAACCAAAATTTTGACTTAATAAGCTCTTACAACAAGATTAATCTAGTGCCTTTCGGAGAATTTCTTCCATTTGAAAAAATATTAAAAAAAATTGGTTTTAAAACAATTACTAATAATTATCAATCATACTCAAAAGGTGAGAAAAGAAATATAATTCAAGTAAATAAAGACGACTATTCATTAAAAATATTACCCCTGATTTGTTATGAAATAATTTATTCAGGAAAAATTTTTGATAATAGTGATTTTGATTTTATAATAAATATTTCTGAAGATGGTTGGTTTGGTGAGTCTATCGGTCCACAACAGCATTTCATTCACAGTCTTTTTAGGGCAATTGAAAGTGGAAAATATATTCTAAGATCAGCTAACAACGGCGTAACAGCAATTATAAACCCCTTAGGAGTTGTCGAAAAAAAGGTCGATATAAATCAATCTGGTTACGTTGATTTTACTGAGTCAAAAAAACTTGAACCAACACTCTATTCAAAATATGGAAATAAAATTTTTGTATTAATAATTTTATTGTATATTTTCATTATATTTTCATTTAATAAAATCAGAGATGAGTAATTTAAAAAACTATCTTTTTACCAGTGAGTCCGTATCCGAAGGACATCCTGATAAGGTATCTGATAGAATTTCAGATATGGTTGTTGATAGCTTCATATCTGGTGATCCGTATTCTAGGGTTGCTTGCGAAACATTAACTACAACAAACAAGGTTGTTCTAGCAGGTGAGGTAAGAGGTCCTGAAATAAAGAAAGATGAGTTAATCCAGAAAGTAAGAAACTGCATAAAAGATATAGGTTATGATCAAGAAGGTTTTACTTGGAAAGAGGCTACAAAAATTGAGAGTCATTTACATTCTCAATCTGAAGATATAGCTATGGGTGTAGACTCTTCAGGAAACAAAGATGAGGGAGCTGGAGATCAGGGTATCATGTTTGGCTATGCCTGCAATGAAACTGATGTACTTATGCCAGCACCAATTCATTATTCTCATAAAATTTTAAGATTAATGGCTGAAGACAGGAAATCCGGAAAATTAAAAAATATTGAGCCAGACTCTAAAAGTCAAGTTACTTTTGAATATGTTGATGGAAAACCATTTAAAGTAAAATCTGTAGTTATCTCTTCCCAACATTCATCTGAAGTAAATCAATCCCAAGTACGAGATCTGTTAAAACCTTATATGACTCGATCAATACCTGAGAAGTTTCTAGAGGGTTTCAGAGATGAAGAGTTTTATGTTAATCCCACTGGGAATTTCGTTATAGGTGGCCCCGATGGTGATTGCGGTTTAACTGGAAGAAAAATAATTGTCGATACTTATGGAGGGGCTGCTCCGCACGGAGGTGGTGCATTTTCAGGCAAAGACCCAACTAAAGTTGATAGATCAGCAGCTTATGCGGCCAGATACATAGCTAAAAATATTGTTGCATCAAAAATTTCAAAAAAATGTTTAATTCAATTAGCTTATGCAATTGGAGTTTCAAGGCCACTTTCTATATATGTAGATCTTTTTGATAATGATTTGGAAAAGAATAAATTTGTTGTTAAAAGCATCGAAGATAACTTTGATTTAAGCCCGAGAGGAATTAGGGAAATGTTAGATTTAAATAAACCTATATATGAAAAAACTTCTGCTTACGGTCATTTTGGAAGAATACCTGAAAAGGATGGTTCCTTTTCTTGGGAAAAAACTGATAAAATAGGCATTTTTTCGAAATAGTTAGAGTTGAATAAAAGAAAAACTTTATTATATTGATCTGAAATTATTGAATTTTACAAAATGGGCATAAGCCCATTTTTTTTTGGAGTAAATAAAAATGCTAAATAAAAGAGCTGATAAACTTGAACTGATAAGAATCGCCGAAGCCGTAGCGCTTGAAAAATCTATTGATAAAGAACTTATAATTAACTCAATGGAAACAGGAATTGCTAAGGCTGCAAAATCAAAGTTTGGACAGGATAATGAAATCAAAGTTTCGATTAATAGAGATAATGGTGATATCGAAATATTTAGAAAATTAATTGTTACAGAAAATCCAGAAAATTCAAACATGGAAATTAAGCTAGAGGACGCAATTAATCTTGATGATACTAACAAAAATAAATCAATAGGAGATGAAGTTTTGCAACCATTACCAGCTTTTGATTTTGGAAGAATTGCAGCTCAGATTGCAAAACAAGTAATTAGTTCTAACGTAAGAGATGCTGAGCGTGAGAGACAATTTAATGATTTTATTGATAAAAAAGACACAATTTTAAGTGGGATTGTAAAAAGATTAGAATTTGGAAATGTAATAGTCGACTTAGGTAGAACAGAAGCAATAATTCAAAAAAATGAGTTGATTCCAAGAGAAAACATAAAAGCAGGAGATAGAATTAAAGCTTACTGTTTTGATGTACGAAGAGAACAAAGAGGACAGCAAATTTTTCTATCTAGGGCACACCCAAAATTTATGGAAAAGCTTTTTATTCAGGAAGTGCCTGAAATTTATGATGGGCTTATTGAGATAAAGTCTTCATCAAGAGATCCTGGTAGTAGAGCAAAAATTTGTGTCAAAGCTATTGATGCATCACTAGATCCAGTTGGAGCCTGCGTAGGCATGAGAGGATCAAGAGTTCAAGCTGTTGTAAATGAACTTCAAGGTGAAAAAATAGATATTGTAAATTGGTCTGAGGATCCAGCAATTTTGGTATCTAGTGCTCTGTCCCCTGCCGATGTTTTAAGAGTTAACGTTGACTCTGAGAGAAAAAAATTAGACGTGATATTAACTGAGGAGAACCTAAGTAAAGCCATTGGTCGAAGAGGTCAAAATGTGCGACTTGCTACCAAACTACTTAATTTCGAAATTAATATTATGACAGATCAAGAAGACTCAGAGAGAAGGCAGCAAGATTTTAAAGAAAAAACAGAAAATTTTGTAAAAAATTTAGAACTTGATGAAACACTTGGGCAACTACTTGTTGCAGAAGGATTTGCTACAATTGATGATATAAAAGACAGTTCAGTTGAAAATTTAACTAAAATTGAGGGAATTGAGGAGGACACTGCTAAAGCACTTATTGAAAGGTCAAAAGATTTCCATAAAAAAGATCAAGAGGATATTTCAAAGAGAATTAAGGAGCTAGGCTTAGGTGAGGCATTGATAAATTTAAAAGGTCTTACACCTGGTATGCTAGTTACATTAGGTGAGCAAAAAATTCTCTCATTAGAAGAGTTTGCCGATTTAGCTTCTGATGAACTTACTGGAGGTTATGATATTATTAAAGGAACAAAAATAAGAATTGAGGGATATTTAGAAGATTTTGCACTTTCAAAGGAAGAAGCTGACGAGTTGATTATGTCAGCTAGAAGAATAATTTATAAAGATTAAGAGATGAGCTATGGAAAAAAAATTAAAACTATCAATATCTGGCAAAACCAAAAAACCCTTAAAAAATATTGATGTCAATAAATTTTCAGGTAAACGATCTGTAGTAATAGAAAAATCTAACAACAAGTTAGTAAAAAGAGGAAGTTCATTTGTATCTAAAAAACCTCTTTTTGAGTCTAAATTTAAATCTAACGCAAGTGATTTTGAAAAAAGAAAATTAGCTGAACAAAGAGCCACCAAAAGATTGAAAGATGAGTCAAACGTAAAAGATAAAAAGATAAAAATTGGGACAAAAAAAAGAGAAGTTAAATTAACTGTTTCTAGGGCATTAAGTGATGAAATCGAGGCGAGAGAAAGAAGTTTAGCATCAGTAAGAAGAGCACGTGAAAAAGAAAACAAAAATCAAAATAAAGAACAAAATAATGAAAACCTTAAACAAATAAAAAGGGATATAAATATACCTGAGGCCATTACCGTGAGAGAGCTAGCAAATAGAATGGCAGAGCAGTCAAGTAATGTAATAAAGTATTTATTTGGAATGGGTGTTACAGTTACGATTAATCAAACATTAGCTGCTGATACCGCAGAGTATTTAGTAAAAGAATTTGGACATAATCCGATAAGAGAGGAAAAAGCAGAGGAAATAATTAAAAAAATCAAAGCTTTAAGAACAGAAAATCTTAAAAATAGACCTCCAATTGTAACCGTTATGGGCCACGTTGACCATGGTAAAACTTCTGTGCTAGATGTCTTACGAAGTGCAAATGTTGTATCAGGGGAATTTGGTGGTATCACTCAGCACATAGGAGCTTATCAAATTGACGGCCAAGGAAAAAAATTAACTTTCATAGACACACCTGGTCATGCTGCTTTTACAGAAATGAGAGCGAGAGGATCGAAGTTAACTGACTTAGTTGTATTAGTAGTTGCTGCGGATGATGGTGTTAAACCACAAACAGTCGAGTCAATAAAGCATGCTAAGGCTGCAAATGTTCCGATTGTAGTTGCAATAAACAAATGTGATCTGCCGGAAGCTGACCCACAAAAAATTAAAAATCAATTGTTAGAGCATGAATTAATTGCTGAAGATCTATCTGGAGATACTCTAATGGTTGAGATCTCAACAAAGACAAAAAAAAATCTAGATAAACTAATTGAGTCAATAATCCTCCAAGCTGAGATTTTAGATCTTAAAACAGATTATGAGTCTAAAGCAACAGGTATAGTTTTAGAATCAAAAATAGATGTTGGTAGAGGACCAGTTGCAAATATAATTGTAACAACTGGAATGCTTAAAAAAGGAGATTTTTTTGTAAGTGGTTTAAAATGGGGAAAAGTAAGAGCTATCATAAATGATAAGGGTGAAAATATAGATGAAGCTTCACCCTCAACGCCAGTGGAAATTTTAGGAATTAATGGTGCATCAAAAGCGGGAGATGATTTTATTGTTTTAGAAAGTGAAAAAGAAGCTAAAATGTTAAGTGAAAACAGGGCTCAAGAAAAAAAAGAAGGTAACCATCCAATATCTTTGACAACACAAGAATCTGCCTTTTCAAAAAATTCGTCAAAAGAACTCAATATGATTATCAAATCGGATGTACATGGATCCTCCGAGGCAATTAAAAATGCTATTAGTCAAATTACTCACGATGAGGTTAAGCCAAAAATAATTTTAGCTGATATAGGAATGGTGACAGAGACAGATGTTACTTTAGCTAAAGCATCGAATGCCGTTCTAATAGCATTTAATGTTAAGCCGAGTAAAGAAGCAAAAAAGCTTGCTGAAAATGAAAAAATTAAAATTTCATCTTACAATATAATTTATGAAGTTTTAGATTTCATAAAAAAAAAGATGTCAGGATTATTAGCACCAGATCTACAAGAAAAAATTACTGGCATAGCGAAAGTTTTAGAGATTTTTAAAGTTTCTGGAGCAGGTAAAGTTGCTGGCTCAAAAGTAACTGAGGGCGAAATAAGTAGTGCATCAGATGTAAGAGTTATTAGAGATGGTTCTATTATTTATACTGGAAAGGTTTCGTCAATATTTAGAGAAAAAGATCAAGTTAAACAGGTCAGTAGTGGCCAAGAATGTGGTATTACTATGAAAGATTATATGGATTTTAAAAAAAATGACACCATAGAGGCTTTTAGCGTAACATCTACTGAAAGGTCGATTTAATGGCAGATCGAATAGGAAAACCTATATCACAAAGACAGTTAAGAGTTGGAGAGATGATTAAGCAGTCTTTAAGCATGATTTTTATTAGAAATGAGGCTAAAGTGCCTAATTTAGAAACTAACACTATAACAGTTACAGAAGTAAGAATGAGTCCTGATTTAAAAATAGCAAAAGTGTATGTTCTTCCACTGGGAGGAAAATATGCAGAGGAAACTATATATGTTTTAAAAGAATACTCGTTCTTAATACGAAAAATTTTATCACATAAAGTGGTTATGAAATTTTTACCAAAATTACTTTTTAGAAAAGATGAGTCTTTTGAGTATGCGGAAAAAATAGAAAACTTAATAAAACAAACAAATGAGTAGAAAGTAAGAGTTATGAACAAAAAAGCACAAGAATTAGCAACGCATGATAAAGATACAGGTTCCTCGGAGGTACAAATTGCTTTGTTAACTGAAAAAATTGAAACCCTCTCTAAACATATTAAGCAATTTAAAAAGGATAAACATTCATCCGTCGGATTGTTGAGAGCGGTAAATAGAAGAAAGAAATTGTTAGAATACCTGAAAAAAAATAAAATGGATTCTTACAAAAACGTACTGTCGAAATTGAGTTTAAGAAAATAGTAGTCAAAATAGATAGAATGGAAAGAAATGAACGAATAGAAATGGAAATGAAATGTTTAAAGTATGTAAAAAGGAAATTGAAGTAGCAGGAAAAAAGATAAGCTTAGAAACAGGTAAAGTAGCAAGACAGGCAGACGGCGCAATAATCGCAACATGTGGAGAAACTGTTGTTTTAGCAACAGTAGTAGGAGCAAAAAAAGTTAATCCTGATATGGATTACTTTCCATTATCTGTCAATTATCAAGAAAAATATTATGCAGCTGGAAAGATCCCAGGTGGGTATTTTAAAAGAGAGGCAAGACCAACTGAAAGTGAAACATTAATCTCGAGATTAATTGATAGACCGATTAGACCTTTGTTTCCTGATGAATTTAAAAATGAAGTTCAGTTACTACCAACTGTTATTTCGTATGATAAAGAAAATGAAGCCGATATTTTATCAATCACAGCTGCGTCAGCAGCATTAGCTATTTCAGGAATGCCATTTATGGGACCTATTGGTGCATCTAGAGTTGGATTTATTGATGGTAAATATGTTTTAAACCCATCTAAAACTGAATTAGAAAATTCAAGTTTAGACTTAGTTGTAGCAGGCACTAAGGATGCTGTGCTTATGGTAGAGTCTGAAACATCAGGTTTATCTGAGGAAGTTATGTTGGCAGCTGTAAAATTTGGGCACGAGGGATTTGTTCCAGTTATCGAAATGATAGAGGAACTTGCAAAAGAATGTAGAAAACCAGAGTGGACTGTCGAGAAAAAAGATTTATCCCAAATTAAACAAAAACTTGAAGAAACTTTTACAGAAGACCTTAAAAAAGCTTTTGCCACAAGAGATAAGCAAGATCGATCAAATCAAATTTCAGTGATAACTGATAAAGCAAAAAAACTTTATGAGGAAGATGATAATTATACTGATCTTGATGTAAATTCTCAGCTTAAGAATTTAGAAAAATCAATTGTAAGAACAGATATTCTTAAAAATAAAAATAGGATTGATGGTAGGGGATTATCTGATGTGAGACCAATTTCATGTGAAGTAGGTATTTTACCAAGGACTCATGGTTCTGCTTTATTTACTAGAGGAGAAACACAAGCGATTGTGACGGCTACTCTAGGTACATCTGATGATGAACAAAGAATAGAAAGTTTAGAGGGACTAAAAAGAGAGAGGTTTATGCTTCACTATAATTTTCCTCCGTTTTCAGTTGGAGAAACTGGAAGAATAGGGACTGGAAGAAGAGAAATTGGACATGGTAAATTAGCTTGGAGAGCAATACACTCTTCATTACCATCAAAAGAATCCTTTCCATATACTTTTAGAGTAGTTTCGGAGATTACTGAGTCTAACGGTTCATCCTCAATGGCCACTGTATGTGGTACATCTTTAGCATTGATGGACGCTGGTGTTCCAATAAAAGATCCTGTTGCAGGTATTGCAATGGGTTTAATTAAAGAGGGCAAAGATTTTAGTGTTTTATCAGATATTCTTGGTGACGAGGATCATTTAGGAGATATGGACTTTAAAGTTGCTGGAACTAAAGATGGGATTACATCACTTCAAATGGATATCAAAATCACAGGTATAACTTTTGAAATCATGGAACAAGCGTTAAAACAAGCTAAAGATGGAAGAATTCATATCTTGAGTGAAATGAATAAAGCCTTAAGTGAGTCTAGATCTGATGTTGGAAAGCATACTCCAAAAATGGAACAAGTTACTGTCGATAAAAAAGATATTGCTGCAGTAATTGGAAAAGGTGGAGCAACGATTAGAGAAATTGTTGAAAAGTCAGGTGCTAAAGTGGATGTAAATGATGAGGGTATTGTTACAGTTGCTGCTCCAGACGAAGAGTCCAGAAATACCGCTATGCAAATGATAAAAGATATTACTGCAAAAGCTGAACTAAATAAGATTTATTCAGGAAAAGTAATGAAAATAATGGAATTTGGTGCATTTGTAAATTTTTTAGGAAAACAGGATGGACTTGTTCATATCTCAGAACTAGCAACTAAAAGAGTGGCTAAAGTAACTGATGTCGTCAAAGAGGGTGATGAAGTAAAAGTTAAAGTAATAGGTTTTGATAGAGGTAAAGTTAAACTTTCTATGAAACAAGCTACTGAATAAATTTAAAAAGCCATGGAGATATTTATATTTTTTGTTTGTATAGTATTTGTGATTTATTACTTATTTAGACCCACTTCTAAAAAAGAAAAAGATCAATTCAATGATAAAAACAATTGGCGAGGTGGGTTTTAATATTAGGTGATATTTTTGGGATCTGGCATACCAACTTTGTTATATCCAGCATCTACGTAGTGAATTTCACCAGTAACACCATTTGCAAGGTTACTTAGTAAGTATAATGCTGAGTTTCCTACATCATGAATGTCTACATTCCTTTTAAGTAAAGAGTGATCTTCATTCCATTTATAGAGGAATTTTGCATCACCTATAGCAGAAGCAGCTAATGTTTTAATTGGTCCAGCACTTATAGCATTAACTCTAATACCTTTTGTGCCCAAATCTCTAGCTAAGTATTTAACGCTAGACTCTAATGCTGCTTTACATACACCCATTACGTTGTAATTTGGGATAGCCTTGTTTGCTTCATAGCTTAACGTTATTAAACTTCCACCCTGTTTCATTACTTTAGAAGCCTCTTTTGCAACTTCAGTAAATGAAAAGCATGAAATTAACATACTTCTTAAGAAATTTTCTCTAGTTGTATTTAAATATTCTCCAGATAATTCAGATTTATCTGAAAATGCAATAGCATGAACAACAAAGTCAACTTCACCCCATTGGGATTTAACATCTTCAAATAATTTTGTTATATCATTTTTTTTTTCAACATCACAACTAAATGTAACTTTTGAATTTAATTTTTCTGCTAGAGGAATTACCCTTTTCTTAAGTGCGTCACCTAAATAAGTAAATGCAAGTTCAGCTCCAGCATCAGCAAGTTTTTGTGAAATACCCCAGGCAATAGATCTTTCATTAGCAACTCCCATTACCAACCCTTTTTTACCTTTCATTAAGCTCATGATTGTACTTTCTCAAAAATTAAAGCAGCGTTGGTACCTCCAAAACCAAAACTATTAGACATCACAGTATTTAAAGTTACTTCTGCCTCTGTTTTAGCAATTATTGGAAATTTTTTAGCCTCTTCATCTATTTCATTTATATTTGCAGATCCTGCTATGAAATTATTTTTCATCATAATTAAACAATAGATCGCTTCATGAACGGATGCAGCTCCTAAAGGATGGCCTGATAGTGATTTTGTGGAACTAATTTTTGGAATTTCATCACCAAAAGCATCTTTAACAGCATTTAATTCTGTAATATCTCCAACCGGAGTAGATGTTCCATGAGTGTTGATATAATCAATTTTATTTTTAGATGTCGCCATTGCCATCTTCATACAACGCACTGCTCCTTCACCCGATGGAGCCACCATATCGTACCCATCTGAAGTTGCTCCATAACCAGTTAATTCTGCGTATATTTTAGCTCCTCTTGCTTTAGCATGTTCGTATTCTTCAAGTACAAGCACACCCCCACCACCAGCAATTACAAAACCGTCTCTTGTCTTATCGTAAGCTCTTGATGCAGTTTCGGGTGTATCATTATATTTAGATGATAATGCTGTCATAGCATCGAACATTGCGGTCATCGCCCAGTGTATTTCTTCACTCCCACCTGCAAAAACAACATCTTGTTTGCCCATTTGAATTAATTCCATCGAATTTCCAATACAATGTCCACTTGTTGCACAAGCTGAACTCATTGTATAGTTAGTTCCCTTGATTTTAAAAGGAACAGCCAGGGTAGCTGAAGCTGTACTCGCCATTGTTCTTGGAACAATAAAAGGCCCCATAAGTTTTGGAGTTTTAGCTCTAGTTTTATCTGCTGCCAAAATCACATTTTCAATGGAAGGACCACCTGATCCCATTACAATTCCTGTTTTAAAATTACTTACCTCTTTATCTTCTAATCCAGAATCAGTAATTGCTTCTTTCATTGCAATATAATTATAAGCTGATCCAGAACCCATAAATCTTATTGTTTTTCTGTCTATATAATCTTCTAGCTTAATTTTTGGCTTACCATGAACATGGCTCTTTAGATTGTGTTCTTTGTACTCTTCAGCAAAAGAAATACCTGATTTAGATTTAAACAAAGATTGATGAACTTCTTCTTGATTATTACCCAAACAAGAAACTACACCTATACCAGTTATAACAACTCTTCTCATTATTTAAATAATCCTACTTTTAAATTGTCTGCTGAATATATTTTTTTTTCATCGGCAAGTAGTACTCCATTTGCAAGACCAACAGTAGTTCCA
>CACLTO010000009.1 GCA_902609915.1 uncultured Pelagibacteraceae bacterium | reverse complement strand
CTTTCGGCATTTAATTCATTATTGTCATTATAAGCCCTTTTTAATGCTGCTGAAAAAGTTTCGGCATTAGCATTACTAAGTAAAAATACAAAGCTTGTAATTATAATTAAAATTCTAATCATTTCTTTTTATATACAGTAGATTTAATTTGATGGTTACTATTTAAATTAAATATTACTGACGCATATTTAGGCATATTTCTAAACATATTTTGCGTTATTCTTTGATATGTTTGCATAAAATTTAATACATCTCCCCTACTCATTATTTTTGATTTCACTTTACTTTTTACCCAAAGTTTCCTCTCTTGTTTTAGTCTCCATTTTTGTAGCAAACTAAAATTTTTTGCTTTTAGATAAATTAAACAATTCAATTGTGAAAATAAGTTTTTATATTTTGATTTTAATTGGTTGTTAACATGTTTTCTCCAAATCTGTTTTTGATCATTTACTTTTTCCAATGAATTAATTGTTTTCTTTAAAGTATTATTTTTTTCTGATTTTGCACCAACACACCATCCTTCAAAAATAATTACATCTGGCCTCTTTTTTAAATCATACCATTTTTTTTTGTTACACCTGTCATCAATAGCTTTATTGAAAGTTGGTAATTTTAATCTTTTAAATTTTTTACTTTTTGATTTCCTAAAGAAATTTAGCATCTTATTAATGTCATGTGTTCCAGGTACACCTCTAGTTAAAAGCATAGGATGAACTCTTTTTGATAAGTTTATTCGCTCTTTTCTTGTTTTATAAAAGTCGTCTATTGAAATCCTAAAAACATTTAATTTAAAGTATTTAGTCAGAATAATTCTGATTAAAGAACTAATCGTAGTTTTACCGGTTCCCTGGCCGCCCGCTAAACCCACAAAGTAAGGTCTTTTTTTATTAGCTTTTTTATTAATCCAAAAACACAATGGAATTAAGAAAGATTTAATCATTTTTTCTTTATTTTTGAATTTATCAGCTTTTGTCTCTTGAGACTTAATGAACTTCAAACAATCTTTTTTTACCTTACTAAAGCATAAACTAAATTGGTGCATGAAAATTATTTTTTATCTAATGGATGATTTTGACCGTCGTTTACTGGGACTTCTTTTATGTCAAAAGTATTTATTTCATCAATACATCCAACATTAAATCCTGTCATCGCTGGATTTATTCTTGGGTTGTGATGAGTATAAATTCCACAATCAGAACAAAAATAATGTTTGGCAACTTTTGAATGAAATTGATAAAGTTTTAATTTGTCTTCTCCTTTGGTAATTTTAAAATCTTCATTTTTTACCATCGACATAATTGCTCCTTTTCTTTTACAAATAGAACAATTACATTTTATTACTTTAGCTAAATCTCCATCTAAATTTATTTCTGCTTCGACAGCTCCACAATGACAAATTAATTTTTTCATTTGATAATTTAAACTATCCTTGGTTGAAGTTATCCACAAGCATACAAAATATAGTTTCGATGTTCACCTTTTGATTCACTTTTGATTCAACTACGGACTCAAAATACAACCTATTGACTGCATTGTATAAGTGCGCTACAAATAAGAACAAAACAAGAACATGAAACTCACTATTCCTTATTATTTGCATAAAGCTGGTGCTGGTTTTCCATCGCCCGCAACTGATTATATCGAAGAAGATATCGATCTAAACATGCATTTAATCAAAAACGTTCCAGCTACTTTTATTATCAGAGTTCAGGGAAAATCCATGGTGGATGTTGGAATTAATGATGGAGATCTATTAGTTGTAGATAAAAGCTTAAAACCAAAAAACTTTTCAACCGTTATTGCAAATGTTCATGATGAACTTGTGGTTAAAACTTTAGTTCAAGAAAGGGATAAAAAATTTCTATCATCTGGATCTAAGGATTTTTCTAATAGAATTTTAATTAACGAAGAAGAAGATGTTTTTATTTGGGGGGTTGTGACTTATGTCATTCATTCAACGTACTAAAAAATTAGCTTTAGTTGACTGTAATTCTTTCTATGTTTCATGTGAAAGATTATTCAATCCAAAAATAAGAAAAAAACCTGTAGTTGTGTTATCGAATAATGATGGTTGTATAATTTCAAGATCCAATGAAGCAAAAGCTTTGGGAATTAAAATGGGTGAACCTTATTTTAAAGCAAAAGATATTATTGTTAAAAATAAAGTTGAAGTTTTTTCATCAAATTATTCTTTATATGGAGATTTATCTAGAAGGGTAATGAGAACACTTAAAAGATTTAATACTGAAATAGAAGTTTACTCAATTGATGAAGCATTTATAGATTTATCTAACTTTCCAGACTCTGACATTGAGAAGGTAGGACGAGAAATTAGAGAAACAGTTTTACAATGGACAGGTATCCCAACTAGTATTGGAATTGCTAAAACTAAAACTTTGAGCAAAGTAGCAAATCATATTGCAAAAAAAAAACAATCGGGTGTTACTAGTTTAATTGGTATCGAGAATTTAGATCCTATATTAGAAAAAGTTGAAATCAATGATGTTTGGGGTGTCGGCAGACAGCTTACGAAGTTTTATCAAAAAAATGGAATTTATAATGCAAAACAACTTAAAAATAAATCTAATACATGGATCAAAAAATGTTCTAATGTTTTAAGTTCTAGAACTGCAATGGAACTTAGAGGTATTCCCTGTATTAATTTAGAGACAACGCAAACAAAAAGAAAGAGCTGTGTAGTTTCAAGATCGTTTGGAAAAAGAATTGAAAAGTTTCAAGAGTTAAAAGAAGCAGTTGCAAACTACTGTTTAAATGCATCTGAAAAAATTAGATCAGAGTCTTTAGTTGCAAAAGCAATTACAGTTTTCGTTAGAACAAGTCCATTTCAAAGGGATTATGGCTATTATTCAAATTCAAAGACAATTGATTTTCCGATTGCAACAAATAATAGTATTGAAACTGTTAAAACCGCAGTCTCAATTTTAGAAAGTATTTTCAAAAACGGATATCGATACCAGAAAGCAGGTGTCATGCTTACAGGATTGCGTAATGATGACGGAAGAAAAAATTTATTTTCATCAGAAAAAGATGAAAAGATAAAAAGCTTAATGCAATCAATTGACAATACCAACTATAGATATGGAAGATCTACATTAAGTCTTGCAAGTGCAGGCGTTCATAAAAAATGGAATATGAGAAGACAGTATTCTTCTAAGATAGATACAGCTGATTTTTATTATCTGCCGACAATTAGGGCTGTCTAAAAGATGAATATCAACCAGTATTTTTCATTGCAGCTGAAATACCAGCAATGGAAGTTAGTAAAGCATCGTTTAGATATTGCTTATTTTCAGGGTTTTTATTGACTTGAAGTTTTTTAATAACGGTAGGTTGAATAATATTTAATACTTCAGAGTATATACTTCTAGCAATAATTGGAGATCTAAATTGCTTTCTGATAGCAGCAATCTCTTTAGGTGTAATTTTTTTATTCAATTTTTTAATAACATCAAATTGAAATCTAAGTTTCTTTCCGACTCTCTTTAAACTATCGTCTGCTAAATATTCCTCGTATATTTTTGATATTTCAGGATCAGCTTTTGCAATAACCATGTCAAGTGTATCAAGCATAGAATTAAAAAATGGCCAATTTTTCTCCATGTCCAATAAGGTTCTTCTAAATTTATTAATGTAAGAGTATCTTAAGGCCTCAGCACTTCCTAGCCATGCTGGAAGCATAAGTCTAATTTGTGTCCATGCAAAAACCCAGGGTATTGCTCTTAAACTTTTTATATTATCAACATTTTTTCTTTTTGATGGTCTCGAGCCTATTGAAAGTTTTCCAAGTGCCTTGTGAGGAGTGACTGTTTCAAAGTATTTAATAAATTCTGAACTTTGGTTTATATTTTTTCTATAAGAGCTTTTAGAAATATCTGACATTTTTTCGATTAGGTCTCTCCAGTTATTTTTTGGGGATGGTGGTGGGTTTAAAGTAGCTTCAGTTACAGCACCTATGTAGCTACACAAATTGTAATTAGCTAAGGGTTCATAGCCATATTTCTGCTGAATGACCTCACCTTGATCAGTAATTCTAATTTTACCATTAACAGAGTTTGGAGGTAGCGATCTGAGAGTAGCTTGTATTGGCCCACCTCCTCTGCCTGCAGATCCCCCTCGCCCATGAAAAAAAATTACCTCAATTTTAAATTTCTTTGCTAAGCTCACTATTTCCTCTTGAGCCTTATACTGATGCCAACTTGCACATATTTTACCAGCGTCCTTACTAGAGTCTGAATAACCAATCATCACCTCTTGTTTGTTATTAATTAATTTTCTATACCATCTTTGTGAAAATAAGGTCTGTATTATTGATTTTGAATTAATAAGATCATCTAAAGTTTCAAATAAAGGAACCACTCTTAATTTATCTTTAATTTTTGCCTCTTTCTGTAAAAATAATACAGACAATATATCTGAGGCTGAGGTTGTCATTGATATAACATAAGCTCCTAAACTTTCACTCGGCTCATTAGAAAGGATCTTAAAAGTAGACCAAACCTCTTTATTCTCTTTATCTCTTATTTGTAAATCATTTATTTGATTTTTTTTTGCAAGTATTTGTTTTTTTAAAAATTCAATCTTTTCATTTTCACTAAATTTTAAGTAACTTTTATTATATTTTCTTTTTACAAATTCGTTTATCAATTGACTGTGTCTGGAAGACTCTTGCCTTATATCTAGTCTTGCTAAATTAATACCAAAACATTTAGTTCTTCTCATCAAATCTAATAATTCACCACTAGCTATATTTTCATTTTGGTTCTGCTCAAGAGACTCTCTTACTACTCTTAAGGGCTTTAATATTTGTTCACGAGAATTTATTAATTCTTTGTGATTTAAAGGTTTATTATTAACTAAATGTTGTTCAATAGATCTGTGAGTTAATCGAATTTTATCTCTTAAAGGTCTTAAGAAAACTCTATAAGGCTCAAACGATTTTCCAACTTTTTTTTGTATTTTTTTTGAGCATTTTTTCATAGAATAAGATCTTATTATTTTAGTAAGCGCTTTCTCATAAAGTTTTGCAGCTTCCCATCTAGATAATAAAATTACTTTTCTTGTAACCTCTGCGGTTACATTAGGATTGCCATCTCGATCACCCCCCATCCATGAGCCAAATACTATTGGATTAAAATTTTTAGGTAAATTTTTACCCATATTTTTTACAAATATAGAGTTTAATTTTCTGTACACTTTTGGAACTGTATCCCACAAACTATCTTCAATTATAGCAAGTCCCCATCTAGCTTCATCAAAGGGTGATGGTCTTACCCTTTTTAAATCATCCGTATTCCAAATAATTGTCAATTCATCGAAAAGTTCTTTATCAAGTATTTTCAATTTTGAGGGAAAATTTTTTAACAACTCCCTTTGTTCGAGTATCTCAATAATCTTATGATGCTTTTGAATTAAAGTTCTTCTTTTTACCTCAGTTGGATGAGCAGTTAAAACTATACCAATATTTAAGTTTTTGGCCAAATTATAAATTTTATTTTTTGAAATATTTTTTTTCCTAAATAGATCTTCAAAAATTTCTTCAATAAATAAATTTTGTTTATTTGATTTTTTTTTGTTATTTTCGTATTGATTTAGGCTCCTAGAGGCATCAACTAATTCTGCTAAATTTATAAAATTCATAAAATGCGAAAATGCTCTTGTTAATTTAAAAGTATTTTTTGGATTAATCTTTTTTATGGCAGCAACAACTTTACTATTCAATTTTTTTTGATTGGGATTTTTTTTGTTCACTTTTGATAATTTTCTAACATTTTCTACTAAATCAAAAAAATTTGAACCCTCCTGAGTAGCAATTACTCTTCCAAGTGTATCTCCTAAATATTTTACATCTTCTCTTAAAAGTTTTGTTGGAATTCTCTCGTAGTATAAATCCTTTTTTTTCATTTTATTTGTTCAATATCTTTTATGTGAGTTAATGAATTCTTAAATTCCTCCATATTTTCTCTTAGTGCTAGATTTGATACTGAGTAAACAGCGATCAACAATAAAATTAATGGTACAGAAGTAATTATAGAAGCATTACTCTTTATAAGCAAAATATATATTATTATAAAGAGCGCTGAACGAATTAAAAACATTTTTCTAAAAACACTCATAATTGAAAGCGAATGTTTTATTAAATTCATAAAATTCATTTTTGAGGGTCCAAAATATCTTGATCCTCTTATAGAGGGAATTGGAATTAAATCGTTTTCAATTTTTTTTAATGATCCTGAAAAACTATTCCAAGTAGATTTTTCTTTAATCATTTTCTCTACAGTTGATTTTGGTAAACAAGTGTAATTGCCAAATTTAATTGATTTACCAGTAAACACAAAGGTTATGAGCTTATGTAATTGATAACAAATTTTAAAAATCGTACTTTCAGATCTTTTAATTCTTTCACCAACAATTGGCTTTTCATGAGATCTTTTTATCTGGTCTAAAAAAATTTTTATTTCCTCTGGTCTATCTTCACCATCTCCATCCATTGGAATAGCAAAATCAAAATCATCTTTTTCAACAATGTACTTTAATCCTGTTGCAATACATCTCGTGTGACCCTGATTATGTTTCATATTCAAAATCTTTAATGATTGAATATTTTCAAAAGATTTTTCAATATCTGGACGATCAAAATTTGAAGCATCGTTCAAAATAATTATTGATAACTGAAACTCACTATCTAAAGATAAGTTGTTTATTTCATCTAATAACTTAAGAACTGATTGCCAATCATTAAATATTGGGATTAAAATTTTAATTTTCATTTAAATTTCTTTTTAGTATCTGCCCAAACATACCTCACCTATACAAATAAATTGTGATGAATTTTTCAATATCTCATCAGTAGTGAATCCTTCCCATGTGGGTCTTGATTTGAGATGATATGAGAGATTACCTGCTTTCCATTCATCCCCAGTCACAAACTCAATTTCTTTTTCAAATTCTTGATTCCAAGTAATCTGGGCCTTTGAAGCAATTTCTTTTCCTGGGTAATCTGTTCTTTTATCAGTTTGAGATATCGATACATATGAATAAATAATTGGGGAAAGAAAAAATAGAAATAAAAAACCAAGTAGAAATGAATTAATTTTTTTTAAATTAATTTGAGATTTAAATAAATAGACTAAGAAAACTCCAAAAAATAAATAAAAAGGTGTCATCCACATTGTCCTGATTTTTGAACCTGTAATCATTGATGTTAATAGCATTAAAAAAATTGGAAGAATATTTATTGAAATCAAAAAAAGTAATTTTTTATCTTTTAAATTAAATCTGAATTTAATTTTTTTTACTAATAACCATATCAAAAAGAAGAAAGGAATTAAAATTCCAATTTGTTTGATCAAAAATATAAGTGGTTGATAAAGATGATTAATTATGCTGCCATATTCTAAACCTGTTCGTTTTAGACCATATAAAACTGTAACAAAATCATTATCATAAAGCCAAATTAAATGCGGTATTAATAAGACGATAAATACTTCAAGAGTTATAATATATTTAAAATCAAATTTTTTTGATTTTTTAAAAAAAATTAAATAAAGGAAAAGTAAATCAATCGAAACTAATAAATAAACAAATAAATATTTTGATAAAAAACCTATTGCTCCAAATACTGCAACATAAAAACAATCTAAAAAATTTATTACTTTAGTGTCATAAATTTTCCAAGAGTAATAAACAACTATTGACCAAAAAGGTAATTGGCAAACATTTACATTAAATTCTGGTGAAGTGAAGTTATAAAAATAAATTGAGACTAATAACAATACTGAAATAAGGCTCAATTTGAGATCTTTTAGAATTCCATAAGCCAGTTTGAAAACGTAATAAAAAGCAATCACAACAAAAATTTGGCTTAATAAGTAGAAAGCCCAATCTTGTGAGCCAAAAATATTGAAAAAAATCTCTAAAAAAAATGCACTCATTGGTGGATGTTTATTAAATCCCCAATCTAAATTACTACCCCATGCTAAAGCCTCTATAGTGTCTAAGGGTAAATTACTGTTAGTTAAAGAAGGTATAAGTGTCCAAATAATTAAATGTGATATAGCAAAAATGAAAAAAATATTATTTATGTTTTTGTTTAAAACATTCATTAACTAATAATTACAATAATTAACGTTGCTTGACACCCTTATTTTGCTGAATATACTCCGTCGAATTCAATTTTAAATTATGGCTAAATCCAAGAAAGTAAAAAAAAAAGTATCTAAATCAAAGACAAAGACTATAAGCAAAATAAGGACTAAAGCTGTAACCAAGGCTAAAGAAATTAATAAAAGTCCTATCAAAATTTCAAAAACCTACTTGCCAAAAGAAACTGAAAAATACATGTGTGAAAAGCACAGGGTTTTTTTCAGGATGAAATTACAAGAATGGAGAAAAGAACTAATTAAAGCAAATAACGAAGCCCTATATAACGGAAGTATGGATGACAACAGTATTTCAGCAGATATAGTGGATCAAGCGAGTTCCTATACTGATAAAAATGTAGAGATGAAAGCAATCAATAGACAAATAAAATTAATATCTGAAATTGATAAAGCTTTGATTAGAATAAAAGACGATACCTACGGTTATTGTCTTGATACAGCAGAACCTATAGGGTTAAAAAGACTTATGGCCAGACCAGTAGCAAAGTATACTATTGCAGCTCAAGAAAAACACGAAAAAGATGAAAAAGTTCACGCAGATGACTAAAAAAAAGAAAAAAACTAAAAAAGTTCATAATCCAGTAACTTATTATTTTACTAAAAAGTATATATATTATTATTATGGTTTGTTTTGGATAATTTTATTATTTATTGTATTTAGTTAATGGATACAAAAATAATCTTGATAATTATTATTGTCCTTGCCATAGAGGTCTCGGGTCATGGAATATTTGCCTCTTTATTTAGATTACTATCTTCAATGAATTAATAAGGTCTAGGTGGTGTCTCACTTTCATTCATGAATGCAAAACCTCTTTTTACACCTTCCCTTTCAGAAATTTCATCATACCATCTAGTGAGATTTTTATAATTTTTAAGTCCAATATCATGCCATTCATGTCTTGCAATCCACGGAAATGTACCAATATCAGCAATTGTATAATTTTTACCTGATAAATATTTTGATTTAGATAACCTTTCATCCAATTCTTTGTATATTCGTTTGGAAATTTTAAAATATCTATCCTCACCAAATTTACATTTCCCGGGATTGTAATGATGAAATTGATGATGTTGGCCTAACATTGGACCAACATAACCCATCTGAGCCATGAGCCATTGGTTGATTTCTAATCTTTCATTAGAATTATAAAATTTTCCACTTAATTCAGCTAAATAAATTAAGATTGCCCCTGACTCAAAGATAGTTTTTTTATTTTTATGATCAATAATTACTGGAATTTTACTTAAAGGACTAATTTTTTTAAATTCTTCTTTAAATTGTTCACCATTATTAATATCAACTTTAATTACCTTATAATCAAAACCAACTTCTTCGAGCATAATACTAATTTTTTTACCATTAGGTGTATTAGCTGAAAAAAGATCTATCACTCTTTTTTTCCAAGTCTTTTTAGTAAGTTAGTTGAAGTTGTTGTGAATTCAAATCTATATTTTTCATTAGGTCTCGCTAATTTAAAACATGCTCTTGCTGCCAAAGCACCTTCATGGAATCCAGACAAAATTAGTTTCAATTTACCAGGATAATTACAAATATCACCCACTGCATAAATACCCTTTTGATTAGTTTCAAATTTTTCTGTATCTACTTCTATAGTTTTTTTATCTATATTAAGTCCCCAATTAGCTATTGGTCCTAATTGCATTATTAAACCAAAAAAACCCAAAGCGTAATCAGTTTTTATATTCTTTATTTCATCCTCATCATTTTTTATATCTATGCTTTCTAATTGACCATTTCCTTTAACTGACGTCATTTGATATTTTGTAAAAAGATTTATTTTACCCTCTTTTACTAACGCATGCATTTTGCTAACAGTAGCTTCTGCACCTCTAAATTCATCTCTTCTGTGTATCAAATTTACCTTGGATTTTTTAGATAATTCAACTGCCCAATCTAATGCACTATCTCCACCACCAAAAATTGCTACTGTTTTTCCCTCAAAAATTTTTTTATCTTTTACAGAATAAAATAATGATTTATTTTCAAATTTTTCGCACTCTTTAGGAGAAAATTTTCTTGGTTCAAATGAACCAACACCTCCTGCAATAATAACATTTGGTGTTAAAAAAATAGTACCACTATTCGTTTTTACAATCCAATTTTCGTTATCTCTTTTAACTTCTTCAACTCTTTGATTTAAATGAAATTTAATATCAAAAGGTTTTAATTGATTTATTAAATTGTTTGTAAGTTGTTCACCTGTACATTCAGGAACTGCGGGTATATCATATATTGGTTTATCTGGATAAAGCTCGATACATTGACCACCAATCTTATCTAAGTTGTCAACTACTTCACAGCTTAATCCAATCAAATTTAATTGATGTGCAGTAAATAATCCTGTTGGACCTGCTCCAATAATTAATGCATCAGTTTTATTCATCTATGCTTGCTTGGATGGTATGTTTACTTCTAATCCATCTAAATCATCTGAAACAATTATTTGACAGCTAAGTCTGCTATTTGGTTTTGGTTCAAATGCCATATCTAACATGTCTTCTTCACCATCTTCTTTTTTTGGTAATTTATTAAACCAATCTTCTTTGACATAAACATGGCAAGTCGCACAAGCCATTCCTCCACCACAATCTGCATCTATTCCTGGAACATCATTTTGGACCGCGCCCTCCATAACAGTGAGACCATTCTGTACCTCAATTTCATGAACTTTTGCGTCAGATGTTATGTAAGTGATTTTAGCCATTGGATATATATAAGGCTTAAAAAAAATAGGGCAAGTATGCAAAACATACTCGCCCTATAAATTTAGTTTAAATAGTAATTATCTAGCTCTTGCACCAGCTCCAGAACTCATTGCAGCTGCCCAGATTACTAGACCAAATGCAATTTTGTTAATGAAGTCAGCTAAGTTGTAAACAACGTTTAGTGAGTTAGCATCTACACCACCTGTTAAGTAACCAAATACATAACCTAATGGATAAATTGCCCAACCTACGGTTACAATCATTCTCATTGCACCGAACGCAGTTACTAGAGCTTTGTTACCACTTTTAGCGGCAGCTCTTCCAGCTTCACCAGAGAATATTTCATAAAGAATGTAGATCCATCCAGCCATACCGATTACGAAACCAAGTGTAGCATTGATGTATCCAGCTTCTCCTAAATATCCACCGATTAACATTACTAATGAACCGATCAACAATCTCCAGAACATTCCAGAGTTTGCTTTTCTCACTGCTACTAGAATTAAGTAGAATTCTACCATCTGTAATGGCACAGTAATTAACCAGTCAATATATCTGTATACTGTTGGTGAGTCACCTGTAGCAACCCATACTTCTCTCATATACATGTAGTGAATGAAAGCAATACCAGTTACTAGACCAGCAACAGTTACCGATGTTTTCCACGCAGGATTAACAGTCCCTCTCTCTATAAAAAAGAAAGCAGTAGCTGCTAACATACCCATTGAAATTATCCAAAAAGATATTCCAACAAAGTCGTCCTGAGCCAACATCGTTGCGTCTGCTGCATTAGCAACACCTGCGTATCCCACTAGGGCTACAGCTGCTAGAGCAAACAATTTAAGTTTTTTCATAAAAAACTCCCTCTTTAGTTAGTTTTTACTTATTTTAGTTTATATAAACTAAGCTCAGGGTTCCCCAAGCTAAAGTTGTGGTTAAATACCAAATAAAATCACTTTATAGAAGACATAATTGTCATTAATTTACATTGATTTTACTCATTTTTTAAAATTAAATACAATTTGTGATTTAAAAACCACAATAAATTAACTATCGAATCAGAATTATTATGTCAGATAAATTTAATAAAATTTATAAAAGTTCAATCAATAATCCGGAGAATTTCTGGAGAGAGGCCTCAGAAGATATTTTCTGGTTCAAAAAACCTTCAAAAATTTTAAATAAATCAAACCCTCCCTTTTACAAATGGTTTGAAGATGGTGTTACAAACACTTGTTATAACGCATTAGATATTCATATAGATCAAGGAAATGGGAAAAGAATTGCTCTAATATATGACAGTCCGATTACGGGTAATAAAAATCAATTTACTTATGATGAATTAAGATCAAAAGTATCTAAATTTGCAGGAGCTTTAGTAAATCAGGGAGTGAAAAAAGGTGACAGGGTAATCATTTACATGCCAATGATACCTGAAGCTGTTGTTGCAATGCTTGCATGTGCTAGAATCGGAGCAATCCACTCAGTGGTCTTTGGAGGATTTGCTTCAAATGAGCTTGCTAGCAGAATTGATGATAGTAAAGCAAAAATTCTTTTAACAGCTTCATGTGGTTTTGAACCCGGCAGAACAGTTGAGTACAAACCATTGGTTGATGGGGCAATTAAACAAGCAAAACACAAAGTAAGTAAGATGATTTTATTTCAAAGAAAAGATCATGAAGTCAAACTTGATGCACCTAATGAAATCAGTTGGGATGAAGCATTATCAAATGCAAAAGAAACTGATTGTGTTGAAATGAATTCTAATGAGTTTGCATATATCCTCTATACCTCTGGAACTACAGGAACTCCTAAAGGAATTGTTAGAGATATTGGAGGTCACATTGTTGCGTTAAAGTGGACTATGAAAAATATTTACAACATCGATAAAGGTAATGTTTGGTGGTCTGCTAGTGATATTGGTTGGATTGTAGGTCATTCTTATATTGTTTATGCACCATTGTTTAAAGGATGTACAACAGTGCTATTTGAGGGTAAACCGGTAGGAACTCCAGATGCAGGAGCATTTTGGAAAATTATTTCTGACTATAAAGTAAAATCACTATTCACAGCTCCAACAGCCTTTAGAGCAATTAAAAAAGAAGATCCTGAGGGAAAATTTTTTTCTACGTATGATCTTAGTAAATTTGAAAGCCTGTTCCTTGCTGGAGAAAGAGCAGATCCTGATACAATTAAATGGGCAGAGAATTTGTTAAATGTTCCGGTCATAGACCATTGGTGGCAAACTGAAACTAGTTGGGCAATTAGTTCAAATTGTACAGGCATTGAAATGATGAAAACAAAATATGGTTCAGCTTGCAAAGCGGTACCAGGTTATGATGTTAAAATTATTAAGTCAGATCAAACTTTGGCTAAACCAAACGAAATGGGTGACATAGTTGTTAAATTACCTTTGCCTCCAGGTACATTTCCAACACTTTGGAACGCAGATAAAAGGTATAAAGAAAATTATATGACAAATTATAATGGTTACTATCAAACATACGATGCAGGGCACATTGATGAAGATGGATATATATGGATTATGTCCAGAACTGATGACATTATAAATGTTGCCGGTCATCGACTATCTACTGGAGCTATTGAGGAAGTTTTATCTGACCACCAGTCTGTAGCTGAGTGTGCAGTTCTTGGAATTGCTGACAAATTAAAAGGTCAATTACCAATTGGTTTAATAGTCTTAAAAGCTGGTGTTGATAAAGATATCGAGACGATATCAAAAGAATGTGTACAAATGGTAAGAGATAAAATTGGTCCAGTTGCCGCATTTAAAATTGCAATTGTTATTAAAAGACTTCCAAAAACAAGATCTGGAAAAATTTTAAGAGGGACAATCAGGAAAATTGCAGATAATGTTGATTATAAAATACCACCAACTATTGATGATCCAGTAATTTTAGAGGAAATTAAAGAGGATTTGATCAAGAATAATATTTTAAAAGGTGTTTAAAACTTATTTATTTTTAATAGGAGCAATATTTTGTGAAGTAGCCGGCACAATGCTTTTGCCAATTTCACAAAATTTTACAAAACTTATTCCAACAAGTTTGCTAGCAATGTTTTATTTAACTGCATTATTTTTACTTACTTTTGTGGTAAACAAACTTCCAATAGCTATTGTTTATGCAACATGGAGTGGTCTTGGTATATTCACAATTGCAATATTAGGATACGTTTTTTTTAAACAAACTTTAGCTTGGCAGGCAATGTTGGGACTATTTTTAATTGTTATTGGGGTAGTATTGGTAAATAGTTTTACTGGTAAGCTTAATTAAATTCTAAAGGAGTTCCGTCTGGTTCTCCTAAGATCTTTCCATCTTTCATCTTTATTTTTCCAGATATAATAGTAGCGACAGGTGTGCCTTTAAATTCAACACCATTAAAAGGTGACCATCCACATTTGCTCTCAATGTTTTCGTTTTTAATAATTATTTTTTTATTCATATCTACAATCGTAAAGTCTGCGTCATAAGACTCTTTTATAAATCCCTTACTTTTGATCCCAAAAATTTTAACTGGATTTTCACATACAAATTTTATCAATTGTGTAAGTGATAATTTCCCATCATTAATGTGATTTAACATAACAGGCATAAGTGTTTGTACACCTGGCATTCCTGAAGGTGAATTTGGATAATCTTTATCTTTATTTGCTTTTAAATGCGGAGCATGGTCAGATCCAATTGTATCATTTAAATCATTTTTAACTGCATACCATAATCTATCATAATGAGATTTATCCCTTATTGGTGGATTCATTTGAGCATATGTTCCAAGTTTATTATAGCAATCAGGTGCATAAATTGTTAGATGTTGAGGAGTAATCTCAAAGGTAATATTACCTTTGTGTTGAGAAAGAAAATCTATTTCTTGTTTTGTTGTTATATGGAGAACATGAGCTCTTTTCTTGTACTTTGTAGCAATCCTTACAATTTTACGTGTGGAAGAAATCGCACACTCCTCGCTTCTCCAAATAGGATGTGAATGTACATCTCCATTTTTAATTAATTTTTTATTTTGATTTAAAATATGTTCATCTTCTGAATGGACTGCTACAACTTTAGAACTATGTTGGAATACTTTATCAATATCTTCTTCCTCTGCTACTAAAAGATTACCAGTTGAGGAACCAGCAAACAGCTTAATGCCACAACATCCCTCTAAATTTTTTAGTTCTGCCAGTTGACTTACATTGTCTGCTGTGGCCCCAAAATAGAAAGCATAGTTGCAATACATCCTTTTTTTAGCAAGATCTAACTTTCTTTGAAATTCTTTTATGTTTGCAGTTGGTGGATTAGTATTTGGCATTTCGAATACTGCAGTGATTCCTCCAACTATTGCAGCTTTGCTTCCAGAATTAAGGTCCTCTGTATCAGTAGAGCCTGGTTCTCTAAAGTGAGTTTGAGTATCTATACATCCGGGCAATATAATTTGATTTTTAGCGTCATAAACTTCTTTTGCCTCTTGAGATACCTTCCCAATTTTGAATATTTTACCGTCTTTAACAGCAATATCTTTATCCTCTAATTTACCATTAATATAACACTGTCCGTTTTTAATTATTAGATCTAACATTTTTGAAAAATGTTATTATATTAAAAAATATTATGAAGCAAATATGAATAATAGTGTTTATATACTCAAAGATAGAGCTATTCTTTTTCTAAATGGCCCTGATACTAAAGATTTTCTCCAAAATCTTATCAGTAACGATGTTAATAAAGTTAATGAAAATCATAGTTGTTTTGCATCTTTATTAACACCACAAGGGAAATTTTTATACGAATTTATAGTTATAAAGCATAAGTCTGGTTATTTTATTGACTGTGAAAAGTCACAGTCCGAGGAAATATTCAAACAATTAAATTTATACAAAATAAGATCAAAAGTAGAAATTCTCAACTTAAGTAATGAATTTGTTGTTGCAAGTTTTGGATATAAAAAATATTTATCAATTGAAGGATCAAGAGATATTCTAGGTTTTACTTTTAAATATAGAGAAGATCCAATAATTTTAGATCCAAGAAATAAAAATTTAGGTGCTAGATTAGTTATAAATTTAGAAAAGCTTTACTTATCTTTGAAAAAACTTGATTTAAAAGATAATAAAATTGAAAATTATTATGCTCAAAGTCATAAACTTGGAATAGTTCCAAAAGACTTAAATAAATTAAAAAATAAATTATTCGGTATTGAGTGTAACTTTGAAGAACTAAATGCTATTGATTTTAAAAAAGGATGTTACGTTGGTCAGGAAAATACAGCTAGAATTAAACTAAAAAATAAACTTTCCAAAAGGTTACTACCTATTGAGGTAATTGAAGGGCAGATAGGTGATAATGAAAGTATACTCAATAACAATGTGGAGATTGGTAAAATTTTAATAAATAAAGAATACCCTTTTGCACTAATTAAATATTTAGATAAGAATTTTGACAAAAACCAAATATTTAAAAGTAAAAAAGGATCTTTTAAAATTTGTATTCCTGAATGGCTTAAAATTTAACTTTTTGGTGCGGCCAGAGAGACTTGAACTCTCATGGACTAGGTCCACACGGCCCTCAACCGTGCCTGTCTACCAATTTCAGCATGGCCGCAAATATGACCCACATTAAATCAATGACAAGCAGGTTTCAAATTGATAAATTTTCATATGGAATTTAATCAAGAAGTAAAAAAAGCAACAGACCCAATATATAAAAAGATTTCAAAAGTAATGCCTGAAATTGAGTGGTCAGTTCATGCTCCATATATCTTTAAAATTAATAAGCTAAAAAAAGAGAAGAATGCTGTAATTCTTGCTCATAATTATCAAACACCTGAAATTTATCATGGAATTGCTGATTTCTCAGCAGACTCTTTAGCGCTTGCAGTTGAAGCATCCAAAACTTCAGCAGATATAATTATTATGGCAGGAGTCCATTTTATGGCAGAGACGGCAAAATTAATGAGTCCAAGTAAGAAAGTTCTATTACCAGATATGGCAGCTGGATGCTCTCTTTCATCATCTATCACTGGAAAAGATGTTCGATTGCTAAAAGAGAAATATCCTGGTGTGCCAGTCGTTTCTTATGTAAATACATCTGCAGATGTTAAAGCAGAAACAGATGTATGTTGTACGTCAGCTAATGCTGTTAAAATTGTAAAATCTTTGGGGGTTAAAAAAGTAATTTTTCTACCTGATGATTATTTAGCCAAATATGTTGCCTCTCAGGTAGATATTGAAATTATTTCCTGGAAAGGGATTTGCATTGTGCATGATCAATTTAATGAAAATGAAATAATTGATATTAGGAAAAACAATCCTGGAATCAAAATAATTGCACATCCAGAATGTCCACCGGAGGTGATTAAAGCGAGTGATTTTGCTGGTTCGACCTCAGGAATGATAAATTATGTTAAAGATAACCAGCCGAAAAAAGTTATGATGGTAACTGAGTGTTCCATGAGTGATAATATTCAAATAGAAAATCCTAATGTCGAATTTATTAAACCCTGCAACATATGCCCTCATATGAAAAAAATAACACTACCAAAAATACTAGATTGTTTAGAAAATGAAACTGGTGAAATTATTATGGATCAAGAGACTATCGATAAAGCTCGATTATCTGTTGAAAAAATGGTTGCCATCGGTAGATAACTTTTTGTGTCTCAAATAAAACTAAGTAAAAATTTTATAAGTAATATTGTAAAACTCGCACTAAATGAGGATTTGTACCCATCAGGAGATATAACTACAAATCTTCTTCAAAATAATAAAATAATAAAATTAAAATTGATATTAAATCAAGATGCAGTGATAGGTGGTCTTTTATTTGCTAAAGAAAGTTTTTCTCTGATTGATAAAAATATAAAATTTATAATCAAAAAAAAAGATGGGACTTTTGCTAAAAAGAAATCATTGATTGCAACCATAGAAGGAAATGCCCAAAATATTTTAATCGCAGAAAGGGTTGCTCTAAATTTCTTATCTCATCTCTCTGGAATTGCCACAAAAACAAATAAATTTGTAAGATTAGTAAGTAAAAAATGTAAAATTTGTTGTACAAGAAAAACTATTCCAAGCTTAAGAGTAATACAAAAGTATGCTGTTAAATTAGGAGGTGGTATTAATCATAGGTTTAATTTAAGTGATGAATACTTAATCAAGGATAACCATATTGCTAGTTCAAATATTAAAGAATTAGTTTCTTTAGCTATTCAAAATAAAAAAGGGAAAAAAATTACGGTTGAAGTGGATAACTTAAAACAACTAAAAGAGATAACAGGTCTTAAGTTTAATACAGTTTTATTTGATAATATGAATATCAAAAACCTAAAGATTGGAGTAAGGCTTGCAAAAAAATATTACGAGACCGAAGCTTCAGGAAATATTAATTTCAGAAATATCAAATCAGTTGCTAAGACTGGTGTCAATAGAATTTCCATAGGAAGCCTCACTCATAGCGCTCCAGCTATAGACTTTAAAATAGAAGCCTAATTCTTTTAATAATATTAACCTTTATTATTTAATTCAGCTTGTGCAGCTGCTAATCTGGCAATTGGTACTCTGTATGGTGAACAAGATACATAATTTAGTCCAATCTTTGAGCAGAAATTAATACTCTCAGGATCCCCTCCATGTTCTCCACAAATTCCTAATTTTATTTTATTGTTTTGCTTTTTTCCTTTTTCAACTGCGATTTTCACTAAATCTTTTACTCCATCGTCTATAGAGACAAACGGGTCAATTGTGAAAATTTTATTATCAATATAGTCGTTTAAAAATTTACTACTGTCATCCCTACTAATGCCAAAAGTAGTTTGCGTTAAATCATTTGTTCCAAAACTAAAAAATTCTGCATGTTTAGCTATATCATGTGCTTTTATTGCTGCTCTAGGTAGTTCAATCATTGTACCAACTAAAAATGCTATTTTAATTTTATTTTCACTCTGAACTTTTTTTTGCAGTTTTAATAACAAGATCTTTCATTATTTCTATTTCTGCTTCTGTTGAAACCAGTGGTATCATAATTTCAGGAATAGCTGACTTCTGTTTCTTTTTTTTAAGTTCAGACAAGGCTTCAAATATTGCCCTACACTGCATTTCATAAATTTCAGGAAATGAAATACCTAATCTACAACCTCTATGACCTAACATTGGATTTTGTTCATGGAGTTCTTCTATCCTAGCCTCGACCTCTTTTATATTAGTTCCAACAATTTCTGCAACTTCAGAGATTTCTTTTTCTGATTTTGGTAGAAACTCATGAAGTGGCGGATCAAGTAATCTGACTGTAACTGGAAGGCCCTGCATTATCTTGAAAATTTCAATAAAATCTTTTTTTTGATGAGGTAATAATTTTTCTAAAGCTTTAGCTCTATCTTCCTGTGTTTTTGATAAGATCATTTCTCTAACAGATAAAATTCTTTCTTCATCAAAGAACATATGTTCAGTTCTACAAAGACCTATTCCTTCAGCACCAAAAGCTCTAGCTGTTTTAGTGTCTAGTGGAGTTTCAGAATTTGTTCTAACTTTTAATTTTCGAATATTATCAGCCCAACTCATCAATTTAGAAAAATCACCAGATATTTCTGGTTCGACTGTTGCAACAGCACCTAGAATTATTCTTCCAGTAGAACCATCAATTGTGATTGTATCACCTTCTTGAATTTCAGTTGATGACGTTTTAAAAATTTTTTTATCATATTGAATATCAATCTCACTGGAACCAGAAACGCAAGGTCTACCCATGCCCCTTGCTACCACGGCAGCATGACTAGTCATACCTCCCCTTGCTGTTAGAATTCCTTTAGCTGCATGCATACCTTGAATATCCTCTGGAGAAGTTTCAACTCTTACTAAAATTGTATCTTGCATCATATTGTTTAATCTTTCAGCCTCTTCTGAAGTAAAAACTACTTTTCCACTTGCTGCACCTGGTGATGCTGGAAGACCATTGGCGATTACCTGAATTGAACTTTTCTCATCTAAAGTAGGATGTAATAGTGTATCTAAAGAATTTGGATCAATTCGTAAAACAGCTTCATCTTTTGTTATCAACTTTTCTTTAACCATATCAACTGCAATCTTTACTGCCGACTTTGAAGTTCTTTTTCCTGAACGGGTTTGTAATATCCAAAGTTTATTATTCTCAACTGTAAATTCTACATCTTGCATGTCTTTATAGTGTTTCTCTAATTTCTTAAGGATTTTGGTTAACTCAGAATATACTTTTGGCATCGACTCCTCCATTGATGAGGCTCTGACTTTTGCCTCTTTTTTAGCTTTTTTAGTTATGTATTGTGGTGTTCTAGTTCCAGCGACAACATCCTCACCTTGAGCATTAATAAGATATTCTCCATAAATATCATTTGAACCATCAGATGGATTTCGTGTGAATACAACACCTGTTGCGCAATCATTTCCCATGTTTCCAAATACCATAGATTGGACATTAACTGCAGTGCCCCATTCTGATGGAATTTGATTTAGTTTTCTGTAAACTTTTGCTCTATTACTTTCCCAGGATAAAAATACAGCATTAATAGCTCCAAATAATTGTTGATAAACATTTTGAGGAAAATCTTTTTTTGTTTTTTCTTTTACTAAATCTTTAAAATCTTTTATTAAACCTCCCCAATCTTTTTCATCTAGTTCAGTATCAAGTAATACACCCTTAGTTAATTTATAATTTTCTATTAACTCCTCAAATAAGTAGTTCTCAACGCCCATAACAACGCTGCTATACATTTGAATAAATCTTCTATAGCTATCTTTCGCAAATCTTTCATTTGATGTTTGGCTAGCTAGAGCAATCACAGTCTTATCATTTAGTCCTAGATTGAGAATTGTATCCATCATACCTGGCATTGACACCCTGGCTCCCGATCTGACAGACAAAAGAAGTGGATTTTTCAAATCTCCAAATTTTTTTGACACATCTTTTTCTATGACCTTCAATTCTTTTTTAATTTGACTAATTATTTTTGGGTTTAAAGTTTTTTTATTGTTGAAAAATATATCACAGACTTTTGTTGAAATAGTAAAGCCAGGTGGTACCGGTAAACCCATTTTTCCCATCTCAGACAAATTTGCACCTTTACCACCTAGTAAATTTTTAGGATTTTTAATTTTTTTTAAGTCTTTTGAATTAAAATTAAGAATTAGTTTGGTCATTATGTGCTTTTAACATTTGAAAATTAATATAGTTTTGGAACGTTTTACATAACATATTAATAAGTTCCAATCGATTTTTTCTTAAAGTCTCATTTTCTTCATTTACTTTTACATTGTCAAAAAACTCAAAAACTTCTTTTTTAGTTTCTGCCAAAATAGACAGCGATTTTTCATAATCCTCATCATCATTTATAGATGAGTAATATTTCTTAATTTCACTAATCTTTTTATACAAATTTTTTTCAAAATCACTTTTAAAAATACCAGGATCAGTTGTATTGTTAATTTCAATTTCATTATTTTTCATCTCACTATCTAAAATATTTGAGGCCCTTTTATAACTTAAATTTATGTCTATACCAATTTGACTATTAATAACTTTGTTTAAATACCTCGCTTTTTCGAAAATAGAAAATATTTTATTCAATGAGAATGACGATAAAGAAGCCTCTATTATGTCATGACGTATATCTTTTTCTTTTAAATAATATTTAAATCTATCCTTCAAAAATTCATATAGTTCTTTTTGTAAATCTTTATTGTCTAAAACATATCCTTGTTCCTCAAATAAACGTGAGGAGTAAATCAAAAGATCATTTATTCTCAAATTTTTTTTGTTTTCTATTAGAGTTCTGATTATACCTAATGCAGTTCTTCTTAGCGCTAATGGATCTTTAGAACTTGTGGGTTTTTCATTGATCCCAAAAAAACCTACTATAGTGTCAATTTTATCTGTAATAGATAGGGCAATGCTAAATGGTTTTTTAGGAACCCTCGACTTAAGACCAATCGGTAAATATTGTTCTGTAATTGCAATAGAAATATCTTTATCAAATCCTTGATGTTCAGAAAAATATCCTCCCATAAGTCCTTGGAGTTCAGGAAATTCACCTACAAGTTCAGAGGTTAGATCTGTTTTACAAATTGATGCTGATAATTCCACTTTTTCTTTACTAATTAATAATTCATCTGAGATCATCCCACCAAGTTTACGCATACGATGTACTTTATCAAAATAAGTTCCAAGACCCTTGAAGAAGTTCATTGATTTTAATTCTGATACTTTTTTGACTAAGTTATGAGACTTATCTTTATTCCAGAAAAATTCTGCATCACTTAATCTTGAATTTACAACTCTTTCATTTCCAGTTTTTATAAGTCCCTTATTATCATTTTTATTCGACACAATTAAAAATTCATTGGTAATCTCATCTTTGTCGTTAAAGGTTGGAAAATATCTTTGATGAGTCTCCATTGTTAAAATCAAAATTTCTTTAGGAACTGACAAAAAATCTTTGTCAAAGCTACATAACAAAGTATTCGGACTATCAACTAAATTTACTACTTCATCAATAAGTTTAGGATTTTCATTAATCTTTAATCTTTTTTTTCTTAATATTTTTGAAAAAGATTTATTTATAATCTTTAGTCGTTTATTATGATCTATATACTCACCTTGTTTCTCAAAAAATTCGTTATATTTCTTAAAATTTTCAAAAGATTTTTTTTTATCTTCAAAATCTTTATCTAAAAAAGTCTGGTTAGAAGAGGCTAAATGATGAAATTTAAAACTTATAATCTTTTTATCAAATATTGATAAGATTGATTTCAATGGTCTTCCCCAATTTAAATCGAATTCACCCCATTTCATTGACTTTTTCCATTGGTAGTTATTTAAAATTTTTGGAATAAATTCAGTAAGTAAATCATGAGTTTTAAGTAAAGTTGCCCTATTTCTGTAAAAATAGAATTCATCTTTTTCAGTTTTTTTTTAAATAGTTCCTTTTTGTCAATTTTATTTGATCTCAAAAAACCCTTTAATGCTTGATCTGGAGCATTAGTTTTAGGGCCTCTTATCTCTTTAGATTTTATTTTAATTTGTTTATCTAGGCCCTCAAAAACTAAAACCAATCTATTTGGGGTTGAAAAGGAAAAACTTTTTTTTAATTTAATTGATTTTTCTTCAAATAAATTTTTAAAATCTTCAAAAATTTTTTCTCTTAAATTTTTTTGTAGCCCAGCAGGTATCTCTTCACTAAACAACTCTAGGAAAAATTCTGACATTTATGTTTGAGTTTCCACCCAAATTGCAGCAGCTTGTTTTGTTATTTCTCTTATTCGACCTATGTATTCTGCTCTTTGAGCAACACTAATAGCTCCACGAGCATCTAAAACATTAAATACATGGCTTGCTTTCAAACATTGATCGTATGCAGGTAAAGATATTCTTTTTTCAACCAATGATTTTGCCTCACTTTCATGCATATCAAATATCTTAAATAAATTCTCTGTGTTAGCATGTTCAAAGTTATAAGCTGAAAACTCTTTTTCTGATTGATGAAAAACTTCTCTATACTCAATATCTTCGTCATTCCAAACTAAATCGTAAACATTTTTTTTCTGTTGGGTAAACATGCAAATTCTTTCAAGACCATATGTTATCTCTACTGATACTGGTTTACATTCAAAGCCTGCCATTTGTTGAAAATAAGTAAATTGAGATATTTCCATTCCATCACACCATACTTCCCACCCAAGACCCGCAGCTCCTAAAGTTGGGCTTTCCCAGTCATCTTCAACAAATCTAATATCATGGTCTTTATGATTAATTCCTATTACCGACAAACTATTTAAATAAAGTTTTTTAATATTTAGTGGAGAGGGTTTTATTATAACTTGAAATTGATAGTAATGCTGAAGTCTATTTGGATTATCTCCATATCTTCCATCAGTAGGTCTTCGTGAAGGTTGAACGTAAGCTGCCTTCCATGGTTTGGGTCCAATTGATCTTAAAGTAGTAGCTGGGTGAAATGTTCCAGCTCCAACTTCGATATCATAAGGTTGCAAAATTACACATCCATTTTTACTCCAAAACTTTTGTAGATTAATAATTGTATCTTGGAAAGTTTGAAATTTAGGTTTTTTTTTATTCTTTTTAGAGGCCATATTTTTGCCAAACTGATTTTTCCTCTAATATATTTGCTAATTGGTCAACATGGTCATTTGAAGACGATAATTTTTTACTAAGCCAACTCTTTGATTTTTCAAATTTTTTAATAACAACATCTTCTCCATATTTTTCTCTTAATATCTGATTTGCATTTCCAATTTCATCTATTAAACCAAGATCTTTGGCTCTTCTGCCAGACCAGAATTCACCAGAAAACAATTCTACCTCTGATTTTTTCAATTTAGAGTCTCTACTTTTTTCAACAACATCTATAAAATCTTTGTGTAAATCTAATTGAATATTTTTCAGTCTTTCAATGTCCTCTTTTTTCTCATCAAGAAATGGATCTAGTGTACTTTTATTTTTTCCCGCAGTATGAACTCTCCTCTCGACACCTATCTTTCTTATTAATTCTGTAAAACCAAAAGAAGAGTAGATAACACCTATTGAGCCTATAATTGAACTGGAGTTAGCATATATTTCATCTCCAGCGCATGCTATCAGGTAACCTCCTGATGCGGCTACATCTTCAGCAAAAACTATAACTTTTTTTTTATTTTTTTTTGCCTGTTGTCTTATATGGCTATAAATTAAATGTGACTGTACTGGAGATCCCCCAGGGGAATTGATTGTAATAGCTACACACGGTGCTTTTTTAATTGAAAAAGCCTTTGAAATAATCTCTTCTTGACCAGAAAAATCTATTCCTTGTTTAAATTTTCCGACGTTGCCGATAACCCCACTCAATTTGATATGTGGAACAATTTTTTTCTTTTTAAAAATAGAGAACATTTTTAATACTTACAAAATTTTCTATGAATATAAAGACACCTTATAATTGAACAATTGGGTGCGTCAATTGATAAGTGATAAAAATAAACTTATTATACTAGTTTGTTGAGTATATGGGAACAGTAGTCCAGCTTAAAAAACAAATCAATAATTCTTATTTTCAGCTAAAAGATTCGGTTGAAGATAAATTAATTTTAGTAGAGGAAAAAATAAAGTTAAAACTAGAAAGTAATGTTGATCTAGTCCAAAAAATGACTGATTATCATATTAAAACGGGTGGTAAAAGATTAAGAGCTCTACTAACCTTAGGCTCGGCAAAGCTATGTGGTTATAATAAAGGTACAAGGGATATTAATCTTGCGGCGTGCGTAGAACTAATTCACTCAGCAACTTTAATGCATGATGACGTTATTGATAATGGATCAATTAGAAGGGGTAAGGAAACTTTAAACAAAATTTGGGATAATCATTCCTCTGTCTTAGTTGGAGACTATTTACTTAGCAGATGTTTTGAGATGATGGTAGAAGATGGAAATATTGAAGTCTTAAAATTGCTATCCTCAACCTCCTCAAAAATTGCTCAGGGAGAAGTTTTACAACTTCAACACAAAG
The DNA here is from genome assembly GCA_902609915.1 of uncultured Pelagibacteraceae bacterium. Lineage (GTDB taxonomy): Bacteria > Pseudomonadota > Alphaproteobacteria > Pelagibacterales > Pelagibacteraceae > Pelagibacter. The sequence goes on along the minus strand of CACLTO010000009.1, from coordinate 10,878 downwards.
GAGAAGTAGATATGTTAGAAGAAACTTATTTAAAAATTATCTCCTCAAAAACTGCAGAATTATTTGCTGCGTCCACAAAAGTTGGAGCTATTTTGTCTGATATGAAAGCAAAAGAGAAAGAGGCTTTAGAGTTTTATGGTAGAAATTTAGGATTAACATTTCAAATTGCTGACGATACTCTAGATTATAATTCAGAGTTAAAATTATTTGGAAAAAAAATTGGACAAGATTTCTATGAGGGAAAGATCACATTACCAATAATTATATTATTTCAAAGAGGAAATACTGAACAAAGAGTAAATATGAAAAAAATCTTTTCTAAGAAAAAAAGAGATGAAAATGACTTTTCTTACACACTATCCTTAATAAAACAATATGAAATTATTAAGGAGTGTTATCAAAAAGCACACCATTATATTAATTTAGCTTCAAACTCATTGTCTGTATTTAAAGATTGTAAAGAAAAGACTATTCTTGCAAATTTAACTTCATTTAGTTTATCTAGAGACTTCTAAGGACTAAGAAGACTTTTAATCCATTTGTTATCTTTTTCCAGAGAATATTTTAATCTTTCATGTATTCTATTATCACCATCTAACCAAAATTCAATTGATGAAGGTTTTAAATTCCATCCAGACCAGTGACTAGGTCTAGGAACATTATTTTCATCTTTATATTTTTTTTTAAATTCTACTAATGAATTTAAAAGCTGATCTCTGTTCTCAAGTACGCTGCTTTGTTTAGATGCCCACGCACCTATTCTGCTATCGTAAGCTCTTGAATTATAATACTCATCTGCAGTTTTACTATCAACTTGATTTAAAGTTCCAACTATTCTTATTTGTCTTAGCAGACTTTTCCAATGAAAGCACATGGTAGCATTTGGATTTTCTTTAATTTCATTTCCTTTTTGACTATTTAAGTTAGTATAAAAAACAAATCCATTTTCATCATGGCCTTTTAGAAGAACCATTCTTACTGACGGAACACCATTTTTAGTAGCGGTGCCTAATGCTAAAGCATTTGGGTCGTTGATTTCTTTTTTTTTAGCGTCTTCGAACCATTTTTGAAATAATTCAAAAGGGTTATCTGTATCTAAAAAGCATTTATTAAGCCCAAGTGAGTTTTTTTGATTCATAATTTTAACAAAATAATCTATACAATATAAATAATGTCATTTAATACTTTTGGAAAGGCTTTTCGTTTCACAACTTGGGGAGAGTCCCATGGTCCAGCTATTGGCTGTGTTATTGATGGATGTCCACCATTAATTCAATTAAATGAAGCAGATATTCAAAAAGAATTGAATAAAAGAAAACCGGGACAATCAAAATTTACTACACAAAGGAAAGAAAGTGATAAGGTTCAAATTCTCTCAGGAGTTTTTGAAGGGAAAACAACAGGAACCCCTATATCATTAATAATTTACAATGAGGACATGCGTTCAAAAGATTACAATGATATTAAAGATAAATTTAGACCAGGACATGCTGATTTTACCTATTTTAAAAAATATGGAATTAGAGACTACAGGGGTGGTGGTAGGTCATCTGCAAGAGAAACAGCTTCTAGGGTTGCAGCAGGTGCTGTAGCTAAAAAAGTATTAGAAAACAAATTAGGAAAAAAATTTAAAATCTCAGGAGCTGTAACTCAGCTTGGCATATTAGGTTGTGATACAAAAAATTGGGATGATAAAATAATTTATAAAAATCCTTTTTTTTGCCCTGATAAATCAATGTTAAAAATTTGGGAAAAATATTTGTTAAGTATTAGAAAAGCTGGTTCATCATGCGGAGCAATAATAGAAGTGAGGGCGAATGGTGTTCCTGCGGGATTGGGCGCTCCTATTTACTCAAAATTAGACTCGGACATAGCCTCGGCTATGATGAGTATAAATGCCGTGAAAGGAGTTAATATTGGTTCAGGCATTAATTCAGCACAATTATCAGGAGAGGAAAATTCAGACGAAATTTCTCAAAATAACAAAAAAACTAAATTCAAATCTAATAACGCTGGTGGTATTCTTGGGGGTATTTCATCTGGTCAAGAAATAATCGTATCTTTTGCTGTTAAACCAACTTCATCAATTTTAAAAAGTAGAAAAACAATTAATAAATTCGGAAAAAATACAAGTATTTCAGTTAAGGGTCGGCATGATCCTTGCGTGGGTATTAGAGCTGTACCAGTGGGTGAAGCAATGTTATCTTGTGTTTTATTAGACCATTATCTTTTAAATAAAGCACAGTGTGGTTAATTCATTTAATTTTGCTTTTGTAGAACTATATTTGAATTAAGTACATCTAAAATTTTTTCTTCAATTGAAATAGAGTCAAGTTGTGCAATTTTATACATTTTATCAGGCGTATCTTGATCAATAAAAATATCTGGCAGTGTCAATGATCTAAATTTAAGATTTGAGTCCATCAAGCCTTTTTTTGTTAAAAAATCCACAACATGTGAACCGAAACCACCTATTGAACCTTCTTCAATTGTCATTATTGCTTCATGTGAGGTAGCTAATTGCCAAATTAAACTTTCGTCTAAAGGTTTTGCAAATCTGGCATCAACAACAGTAATGTTAACTCCTTTTTTGATTAAATTTTCTGCAGCTTTCAAAGTCTCATTTAATCTTGCCCCAAAATTTAAGATAGCTAATTTTTTTCCCTCCTTGATAACTCTTGATTTTCCAATCTCAATTTTTTCATTTATAGAGGGTAAATTAGAACCTATACCTGTTCCTCTAGGATACCTAAATGCACAAGGTCTATCATTTATATCCGTTGATGTATTAATCATCTTTACAAGTTCAGACTCATCACTAGCTGCCATAACAACAAAATTAGGTAGAGTTGTTAAATAAGTTGTATCAAAACTTCCTGCGTGAGTTGGGCCATCAGCTCCGACAAGTCCTGCCCTATCTATGGCAAATCTCACTGGTAAACTCTGAATTGCAACGTCGTGAACTACTTGATCATAAGCTCTTTGAAGAAATGTAGAATAAATAGCAGCATATGGTTTAAAATTTTCAGTAGCTAAACCAGCTGCAAATGTGACAGCATGTTGTTCTGCAATACCCACATCAAAAGTTCTCTCAGGAAATTCTTTACTAAAAGCATTTAAGCCAGTCCCATCAGGCATAGCAGCAGTTATAGCTACAATTTTGCTGTCTTTTTTAGCATGCTGAATTAAAGTTTTTGCAAATACACTGGTATATGAGGGTAATTTACTAACACTTTTAAATTGTTCACCAGTCTCAATATTAAATTTAGATACTCCATGATAATTATCTTTCGCTTCCTCGGCAAAAGCATATCCTTTACCTTTTTTGGTTTTAATGTGTATTAAAATTGGCCCCTCGTGCTTTGAGTCCCTCGCATTTTTTAAAATTGGTATTAAAGAATTTAAATCATGCCCATCTATAGGACCAATATAATAAAAACCAAGGGAGCTAAACAAAGTTCCACCTGTTACAGCTGACCTAAGTAAATCTTCAGCTTTTCCAGCCTTAGCGCTAAATCTTTTTGAAAAAGCTGAAGTAATTAATTTAATAGTTTCTCTTAAACTAAAATAAATCTTACCTGAAAAAATTTTTGCTAAGTAAGTACTCATAGCTCCTACGGGTCGAGCAATCGACATATCATTATCATTTAAAATCACAATCATCTTAGTTTTTGATGCACCAGCATTATTCATAGCCTCGTAAGCCATACCTGCGCTAACAGCTCCATCACCTATAACTGAAATCACATTATCTGATTTATTAGAAAGTTTATTAGCTTCAGCAATTCCTAAGGCTGCTGAAATTGATGTTGAACTATGCGCAGCACCAAAAGGGTCATATTCACTCTCTGATCTTTTTGTAAAACCAGAAATACCATTACCCTGCCTCAAGGTTCTAATCCTATCTTTTCTGCCAGTTAAAATTTTATGCGGATAACATTGATGACCTACATCCCAAATTAATTTGTCATTAGGTGTATTAAAAATATAGTGAAGAGCTACACTTAACTCAACAACACCAAGACTAGCTCCCAAATGCCCGCCAGTAACTGAAACTACATCAATCGTTTCCTCTCTAAGTTCATCAGCAACTATTTGTAATTTTGACTCAGATATTTTTTTTAAATCTGAGGGAAAATTTATCTGATCTAAAAATTGATATTTATTTTTCATTTATTTCTATTTAAAATATAATCAAGAGTTTCGGATAAATTTTTTGATTTAGTTCCATATTTTTTTAATTTATTATTTATTTTAAAAATTAATTTATTAGCATATTTAATAGTATTTTTATATCCTAGCAAACTAATAAGAGTTGCTTTTCCCTTTTTCTTATCTTTGCCTGTTTTTTTTCCAGCAAGTATTAAGTTCCCCTTATAATCAATCAAATCATCAGCAACTTGAAATAATAATCCTATATCAGAACCAATATCTTCAAATTTTTTCATATCTTTTTTATTTTTTTTTTTAATTATTAGGGGTGCCACACAACAAAAACTAAAAAGTTTTCCTGTTTTTTTTATTTCCATTTCTACAATCTTTCTTTCAGAAACTTTTTTGTGCTCATAATATAAATCTAAATATTGACCACCTGCTATTCCAAGATGTCCAGAGCTTTCAGAAATTTTATTTATTAAATCAATTTTAATTTTTTCATTAAAATTTAAATTACTATGACTTAAAATTTCAAAGGCCATTGTTAAGAGTGAATTTCCAGCTAAAACTGCTGTAGCTTCTCCAAATTTAATATGAGCTGATGGTTTGCCTCTTCTTATAGAGTCGTCATCCATGCAAGGTAAATCATCATGAATTAAAGAGTAAGCATGAATGCACTCAACTGCAGCACCTATAATAATTAATGATTTATAATTTAAATTAAATAGTGAACCAATATCAACTAAAATTTTTGATCTGATTTTTTTTCCTCCTGAAAATAAACCGTATTTCATCGCAACAACTAAATCTGTTTTTTTTTGTTTTGCTATAAATCTTTTTAAAAAAAAATTGGTGTCTTTAGCAATTCTATCTAGTTTTTTTTGCATTTTTCTTTTGGGTTATTATAGATATTTTTTGTTTTGTCTTTTCATTAATTTCTTTTGTGTTAGTTTGAAATTTTTTTGTAATTATATTATTGAGTTTAACTAAAACATGATATTTTTCTAAAGAATTTTCAAAGTCTTTTTGATTTTCTAATTCCTCAATCATTCTATTTGCTTCTTGAGTTAGTTCTTCAAGAGATAAGGTGTTATAATCACTTTGTAAATTTTTATCTTTCATATAATACTCTCAAATAATACATGAAAATTAATCTTGCAAATATTAAAAAAGCAAAAAATCTCTTAAATAAAAGAGAGTGCATTGCTATACCTACTGAAACAGTTTATGGAATAGCAGGAAATGCATACTCTGATATAGCTTGTAGGAAAATATTCAAACTTAAGAGTAGACCAAAAAATAACCCACTGATTGTTCACTATCATGATTTGAAAAGATTAAAAAATGATTGTCATTTAAATAGTGATTTTCTAAAATTATATAGAAAATTTTGTCCCGGGCCTTTAACATTTATTCTTAATTTGAAAAAAAATTCAAAAATTTCGAAAATTGTAACAAATAAAAAGAATACGCTTGCAGTAAGATTTCCAAAACACCCTGTAACACGAGTTTTATTAGAAAGACTCAAATTTCCCATTGCAGCACCAAGTGCTAATATTTCATCAAGAGTTAGCGCTGTAACTTCCAATGAAGTAAAAGATGATTTTGGTGAAAAAATTAAGTACATACTTGAAGGTGGAAAGTCACTTATTGGAGTGGAGTCAACAATAATTGATCTGAGAAAAAAACCAAAAATTTTAAGATTAGGTGGACTAGAAATTAAGAGTATTCAAAAAATCTTAAAAAAAAAGATCTTTATTGATATTAATCCTTCTAAAATTTCTGCTCCTGGACAATTGAGAGTTCATTACTCACCGGGTATTCCAATTAGACTTAATGTAAGAAAAATTAAAAAAAATGAAGCTTATTTGTTGATCAGGAAAAAAAATATAAATAAATCAAACTATTTTTTTTTATCAAGAACGGGTAATTTAAAAGAGGCTGCAAAAAATCTTTACTCAACTTTAAGAAAAATTAAAAAAAATAATTATAATTCTATAGCTGTAATTAAAATTCCAAACAAGGGATTTGGTAGAACTATTAACGATAGATTGTTAAGAGCTTCAAAATTTTAATGTTTATTCCTCTTGAAATAATTGAATTATCAAAAACTTACAACTCAAAGGAGGCAGTTAAAAATATTTCCTTTAGACTAAATAAAAACGAAATAATTGGAATTCTTGGTCCAAATGGATGTGGTAAGACCACGACCATTGGTATGATTCTAGGTTTGCTCAAACCTACTGAGGGGAAAGTGTTGATAAATGGTTTAGAAATTGAGAAACAAAGAGTAAATTTATTAAACAAATTAAATTTTATTTCTCCTTACATTGAGTTACCCAAAAAACTTACTGTAAAACAAAATCTTGAAGTTTATGGAAGACTATATGATGTAAAAAAACTTAAAACAAAAATTGATTATCTTTGTGAAAAATTAAGGCTAAATGAATTTATAAATAGAGTCACAGGTGAACTTTCCTCTGGTCAAAAAAATCGAGTTAGTCTTGCCAAATCAATTATTAATGATCCATCTGTTTTGCTTCTTGATGAACCAACTGCATCACTTGATCCTGAAACAGGTGATTTTGTAAGGAGCTTTTTAGAAGAATACCAAAAAGAAAATAAAACCTCTATTCTACTTGCCTCACATAACATGTCCGAAGTTGAGAGACTATGTTCCTCTGTGCTTATGATGAACAAAGGGTCCATCATTGATGAAGGAACTCCAAGCGAATTAATTAAAAAACATGGAAGAAAAAATATGGAGGAAGTTTTTTTGAAACTTACAAGAGAATCAGTATGAATTTAAATAAAATGTATGGTCTTTTTCTAAGACATTTTTATCTAATCAGGAGTTCCTTACCTAGAATTTTAGATTTAATATATTGGCCAACTATACAAATAATTCTATGGGGGTTTATTTCTAAATTTTTTTCAATTTATAGTGATTACTATAATAATACTCTCGGAATAATTCTGACTTGTGCAATTCTTTACGATATTCTTTTTAGATCGAGTATTAGTTTTAATATGCTTTTTTTAGAAGAAATCTGGAGTCGAAATTTTACAAATTTATTCATTGCACCCTTAAAGTTGAGGGAAATAATAGTTTCATTAATTTTTACCGCTTTAATAAGAACATTAATTGGATTGGTACCTGCAATAATTTTAACATCACCACTGTTTGGTGTTTCAATTTTAAAATTAGGTTTTCCTCTATTAATATTATTCTTAAGCTTATATATATTTGGAATAACACTTGGCTTATTTGTTAGCTCTGGTCTCATGAGATTTGGACCATCTTTTGAAAATATAGCATGGTCATCTTTATTCTTACTTGCTCCGTTAGGGTGTATATATTATCCTATAGAAATTTTACCTGGTTTTTTTCAAATAATTGCAAAAGGATTGCCGTTAGTTTACATATTTGATGAAACAAGAAATATTCTGTTAAATGGCTTGGTAAATTTTGAAAATATAAAACAAGCGTATTTATTAAATCTAATTTATCTAATTTTTGGAATAGGACTATTTTATTTTTCTTTTTTAAGAGCTAGAGTAAAAGGAACATTGATAAATATGGGAGAATAATTGGTGCGCCTGCTAGGAGTCGAACCCAGAACCTCCTGATCCGAAGTCAGGCGCTCTATCCAATTGAGCTACAGACGCATATAATATTAATATAACATTTTATGGAAAAAAGAATAAATTTGATTGTAAATGAGGCAGAAAAAAAGCTTCGTGTTGATATTTTTATAAAAAAAAGAGAGGAAATTATAAGTAGGAGTAGAATTAAAAATTTAATTTTAGATAAAAAATTAAAGATTAATAATAAGTTGGTTATTGATCCATCAAAGAAAATTTCTTTTAACGATGAAATCAGTTTAACTATTCCTGAACCCAAAAAGGCCTCTTTAAAACCTTATAAATACAAATTAGATATTGTTTATGAGGATGAAGACTTGATAATTATAAATAAACCCTCTGGAATAGTTATGCACCCTGGGGCAGGAAATTTCGACAAAACAATTGTAAATGCTCTAATTAGTCGTGATAAAAACACCTTATCTAATATAAGTGGTGAATTTAGACCAGGTATAGTTCATAGATTAGATAAAAATACTTCTGGATTGGTGGTCATTGCCAAAAATAATCAAACTCACGAGCATCTCTCAAGGCAATTTAATAAACATACAATTAAAAGATTATATCAATTATTAATTTGGGGAAAAATAAAACCATCTAAGGGTAGGATAGAAACTTTTATTGTAAGAAGTTCGAAAAATAGACAAATGATGGAAGTTAGTAGCGTTAAAGGAAAAAAAGCAATAACAAATTATAAAACAATTGAGGTTTTTGAAAATAAAAATACACCAATGTTAAGTTTAATTGAATGTAAATTAGAAACTGGTCGAACTCATCAAATTAGAGTTCATATGAGTCATCTTGGAAATAGTATTGTCGGTGACGACAAATATAAAAAAAAGTTTAAAAAGATTAAAGATATTGATCCTTTATTAGAAAAAAATCTTATGAAATTAAATAGACAATTTCTTCACGCAAAAACTATTGGATTTATTCATCCAAAAAAAAATAAAGAGATGACTTTTAACTCAATTTTGCCACAAGAACTTGAAAAAATTCTCAAAAGACTAAGAAATACAAGTAAATAAAACATTGAAAAATTTTAAATATTAATTAGATAAACTTCTATGAGTACAGCTATAAAGAGTAATTTTCCTATTTTAAGTAATGAAGGGGGCTTGTCTGCATACCTTGAGCAAATTAAGAAATTTCCAATGCTTGATGCAGAAGAGGAATATATGCTTGCTAAAAATTGGAAAACTACAGGTAATATTAAATCAGCAGAAAAACTTGTAACTAGCCACTTGAGATTAGTTGCTAAAATTGCAATGGGTTATAAAGGTTATGGACTGCCAGTTAATGAGATGATTTCAGAGGGAAACATTGGTCTTATGCAAGCAGTAAAAAAATTTGAACCTGAAAAAGGTTTTAGATTAGCTACTTATGCAATGTGGTGGATAAAAGCGTCAATCCAAGAATACATTTTGAAATCTTGGAGTTTAGTGAAAATTGGAACCACTACTGCACAAAAAAAACTATTTTTTAACCTTAAAAAATTAAAAAATCAAATTGCACCCCAATCTGAAGGTGACTTAAGAAATGAACATGTAAACGAAATTGCTAGAAAATTAGATGTAAGTAAAGAAGAAGTTGTTTCAATGAACCGTAGATTATCAGGAAAGGAGTTTTCTCTTAACGCACAAGTTGGTGAAGATGGAGATGAATGGCAAGATTGGTTAGTTGATAAAGAACTAGATCATGATCTTAAATTTGCTCATCAAGAGGAAATGGAGCAAAGAAAGGATTTATTAAAGAATTCAATTAAAGTTTTAAATGAACGAGAAAAAGAGATTTTATATTCAAGGAGGTTAACAGATGATCCAACTACACTGGAGGATTTAAGTAAAAAGTATAAAATTAGTCGAGAGAGAGTAAGGCAGATTGAAAATAAAGCATTTGAAAAACTACAAAAACATATGCTTTTACTGGCAAAGTCTAAAAATCTTTTGCCTGTGAATTAAATCTCAAAAGGATTTTCTACTAAGATTGTATCATCACGCTCGGGGCTTGTGGATATACTTGATATCTTTGCACCAACAAAATCCTCTATTGCAAAGATATATTTTTTAGCTTTTTCTGGGAGATCATCAATATTTTTAATTCCTTTAGTTGAGCTCCTCCATCCATTAAATGATTTATAAATAGGTTTAATCTTTAGTTGATCTTCAACTGCCGCAGGTAAATAATTTATTTTTTTTCCGTCTAAATCATATTCAATACATATCTTAATTTCATCTAATTCATCCAGCACGTCTAATTTGGTTAATGCAATACCATCAATGCCTGAAATTTTAATTGTTTGTCTTACTAATACTCCATCAAACCACCCACACCTTCTTTTTCGACTAGTAACAGTTCCAAACTCTTTGCCTCTATTACCCAAAAGCTCACCAACTTGGTCCACGAGCTCTGTTGGAAATGGACCTTCACCAACTCTTGTTGTGTATGCTTTGGTTATTCCTAAAACATAATTTATTGAATTAGGTCCACAACCAGTTCCTGTTGCTGCACTTGATGCTACAGTATTCGACGAGGTTACGAAAGGATACGTGCCATGATCAACATCCAATAGAATGCCTTGAGCACCTTCAAATAATATTTTTTTCTTTTGTTTTTTAAACTGATCAATCTTGAGCCATACAGGCTCTGAAAATTTAAGGATTTCTGGAGCGATTTTTAAAAGATCTTTTTTGAGTTGATTTTTTTCAAAAATTTTTTTTCCTAGTCCTTTTCTAATTGCATTATGATGTAATAATACAGTTTCTAATCTTTGGTCTAAATTTTTTTCTGATCTTAGATCCATTACTCGAATTGAACGTCTTCCAACTTTATCTTCGTAGGCAGGCCCAATGCCTCTTCTGGTAGTTCCAATTTTACCTTTTCCAGCGGCATCTTCTCTAATTTCATCCATTTCACGATGAAAAGGCAAAATTAAATTTGCAGCCTCTGAAATCATAAAATTTTTTGAGTTTACATCCACTCCTTTTTCTCTGATTTCTTTTATTTCTTCTAATAAAGCCCAAGGGTCTACAACAACACCATTACCAATAATTGAGATTTTGTTTTTTCTTACAATGC
>CACLTO010000008.1 GCA_902609915.1 uncultured Pelagibacteraceae bacterium | reverse complement strand
CTTCAAGATAACTCACATAACTTCCTTTATCAGCAACAATTAATGTTCTTTCAAATTGTCCAGTCTGTGAAGCATTAATCCTAAAGTAAGTTGACAGTTCCATTGGACACTTTACACCTTCAGGAATATAGACGAATGACCCATCAGTAAAAACTGCAGAATTCAGTGTAGCGAAGAAATGATCAGTTATAGGAATTACTGTACCTAAATATTTTCTTACAAGCTCAGGATGTTTTTGAATTGCCTCCGACATCGAGCAAAAAATTATTCCGTGCTTAGTTAATTCACCCTTAAAAGTAGTAGCAACTGAAACAGAATCAAATACAGCATCAATAGCAATACCATTAAGTCTTGCTTGTTCTTGTAATGGAATTCCAAGTTTTTTGTATGTTTCTAAAAGTTTTGGGTCTAATTCGTCTAAACTTTTTGGTTTATCGTTCATACTTTTTGGTGCCGAGTAATAATATAAATCTTGATAATCAATTTTAGGATATTTTGGTTTTTGCCAATTGGGTTCTTTTAAAAGTTTTAATCTCTCATAAGCTTTTAACCTAAAGTCTAACATCCATTGTGGTTCTTTTTTAATATTGGAAATAAATTTAATTACATCTTCATTTAAACCTTTAGGAGCTTTAATATTTTCTATATCAGTAGTAAAACCGTACTTATAATCTTTTAACTTTTCTATATCTTTTTCTCTAGTATCCATTTCTAAATTCTTCTCTCAGCGTTATCTTTGATAAGATCCTCTAAACTCTTTTTTTCAAAAAAATCATTAATATGGTTTTCAAGCTCATCCCATAAATTGTGTGTTAAACATTTTGTAGATTTACCATTACAGCTCTTTTTTGACTCCTTTTTGCATTGAACAGTATTTACCTTTTCATCAACAGCTTCAAAAATATTAGTAAGTTTGATTTCTTTAGCCCGTTTGCTTAGAATATAGCCTCCTTGATTCCCCCTAACACTTTGAACAATTTCTTTTTTTCTAAGTTTAGAAAAAATTTGCTCCAAATAATCAAGCGAAATACCTTGTCTTAATGATATGTCTCTTAAAGATACTGGATTTAAATTATTAAATTTTGCCAGATCAGCTAAAGCCATTACCGCATATCTGCCTTTAGAAGTTAATTTCATAAAAACCTTTATTTTACAGGGTATATATAAACCCGACTAAAATAGTCAAGTATCTATGAAAAAAAAACATTAACATTTTGCCACGTACATATGATAAACGTAATTTTTTTTGAGAATAATTATCAATATCAATTATGGATAACAAAATTTTAGAAATATTCATTCCTGGTCCGGCTGGAAGACTCGAAGCAAAATATTATAAAAGTAAAAAAAATACTTCACCTGTAGCTTTAGTACTACAACCTCATCCCCAGTACGGAGGTACAATGAATAACAAAGTTGTTGTTGAAATATTTCATGCATTCATGGAAAATGATTTTTCTGTATGTAGGGTAAATTTTAGAGGCGTTGGCAAAAGTGATGGTGAATTTGATAACGGACAAGGAGAATTAGCTGATGCTGCAGCCGCACTAGATTGGTTGGAACGAGAAAATTTTGATAATTCTCAATGCTGGGTATCCGGTTTTTCTTTTGGTTCACTCATAGCTATGCAACTTTTAATGAGAAGACCAGAGATAAATAGATTCATCGCAATTTCACCTCAGCCAAATGTTTACGACTTTTCTTTTTTATCTCCATGTCCTTCATCTGGTCTTATGGTTTATGGAAAAAAGGATGAGCTAGTACCTTTCGAATTTATTAGAGATTTAGATAATAAGCTAAGTGCGCAAAAAGGAATAAAAGTAGAATTTGAAACTATTCCTGAAGCTAATCATTTTTTTTCAAAAAGTGAATCTGAATTAATAAAATGTCTAAATACATATATAAAGAAAGAAACTGCACTTTATTAAAAATTTTGTAAAACATCGCCGCCCGAAATAGTTTTTTTACATCTTGTAGTACTTGGAAATGAGATTGGTAATTTTAAATATGATCTTATAGCCAGATAAGCAAAAGCTTGTGATTCAATAAAATTTCCGTCAAAATCATAATTATCGATATCTTTTATTGTTATATTCTTGTTTCCCAAATAGTTTTCAATTGATTGCATCAAAAATTTATTCTTTCTTCCTCCTCCACAAAATATATATTGATGAGGGTTAACATCATTTTTTTTGTTAATTTTTGCAAGACCATCGGCAATTAAATATGCTGTAAATTTTGAAAGTGTCGCGCATCCATCTTCAAATGAGAGACCTTTTACAAACGATGTATCAAAATCTTTTATATCTAATGAAGTTTCATAGGATTTGATTTCAAAATTATCTATTGCTTGATTCAAAATTAGATCATCTACATTTCCTATATTTGCATAATTTCCATCTTTATCAAATTTAGAACTCACATTATTTCTTACCCAATCATCTATTAAACAATTTCCAGGGCCTATGTCATAAGCAAAAAAGTTTATTAGATTATTAGTGTCCTCTTTTATTTGAGTAATATTTGTAATACCTCCAATATTAATTATATTAATGGGCAATCTAATTTTAAAATTTTTTTGAATAATTTTTAATATCAAACTATGAAATATTGGTGTGAGCGGAGCCCCCTGCCCTCCATGATTTAGATCATTTTGTCTAAAGTTATTAATTACAATTTTCCTAAATAAACTAGACAATAATCTTCCATCCCCCAACTGCTTTGAAATTTGAATTTTTGGATCGTGGAATACTGTTTGACCATGAAATCCTATTAAATCAATATCATCATCAATATTTTTTATTACATCGTTGACCAGACGACTATTGAATAATGTGAATCTTTTTTCTACATCCTTAATCTCTTCTGAATGGGTTTTTAAATCTTTAGAATTGCTTATTTTATCTCTTAAGACAATTAATTGTTTATAAAGCCCGTCATCAAACTCTTTATAAGTATTGTAAATACTTGAAAATTCATCATTACCATCAGATTTTATAACAGATAAATCCACACCATCCATAGATGTACCACTCATCAAACCAATAGATGTAAATATCTTTTTTTTCATTATCATTTTTTTTTAATAAAATTTGTATATTGTAGAATTATACGCTTATGAATAAATTTTTAAAAGAATTTAAAGACAGAGGTTACTTTTATCAATGTACCAATGAAAATGAGTTATCCTCATTATTAGATATAAAAAAGATTAAAGCTTACATTGGTTTCGATTGTACAGCTGAAAGTTTACATGTTGGTAGTCTTTTACAAATTATGTGTTTACGTATGCTTCAGAAATATGGGCATCAACCAATTGTATTATTAGGTGGAGGAACTACAAGAATCGGTGATCCCTCTGGTAAAGATAAAACAAGAAAAATTTTAAGTGAAGATGAAATTGAAAAAAACTCTAAAAATATTGAAAGAATTTTAAAAAAATTTTTAAATACAAATGATAAAAATACAAAACCAATATTTGTAAATAATTTTCAGTGGTTAAAGAGTTTAAATTATATTTCTTTTTTGCGAGATATTGGAAAACATTTTACAATAAATAAGATGTTAACTTTTGAAAGTGTGAAAACAAGGTTAGATAGGGAACAATCTCTAAGTTACATGGAATTTAATTATATGATTTTACAAGCTTATGATTTTTTAGAACTTAATAAAAAAGAAAATTGTACATTGCAAATCGGTGGATCTGATCAGTGGGGTAATATAGTCAATGGTGTGGATCTAATAAAAAGACATTCAAATAAACAAACATATGGTTTAACCACTCCTTTAATTACATTGGCGACTGGTGCTAAAATGGGGAAAACTGAAAATGGAGCAATATGGTTAGACGAAAAATTTTTATCGCCATACGATTATTGGCAATTTTGGAGAAATATAGATGATAGAGATGTATCAAAATTCATGAATTTTTTTACAGATTTAAGTGTTAATGAAATAGAAAGAATTAAGGAAAAAGATATTAATGAGCAAAAAATTGTTTTAGCAAATCAAACCACTTCTATGCTTCACGGGGAGCGAGAAGCAAAAAAGAGTGAAGAAACCGCGATAAAAACTTTTTCAGAGCATTCTATAGGATCTGCATTACCTACTGTCTCAATTAAGAAAAATCAATTAAACAATAAGTTAACTATTATTGATTTAATAATTCTTTCCAAGTTAGAGAAATCTAAAAGTGAGATAAGAAGATTAATTAAAGGTAATGGTGTTAGAGTGAATAATCAAATTATCAACAACGAAAAGCTAATAGTCAATGAAAAATTATTAGAAGAAAACACAATTAAGCTATCTTTAGGAAAAAAAAGACATATCAAAGTTAAAATAAGCTAATTTTTTTTTATTTTTTCAAGAGTTCTTGTGATAAACCTTGGTGTAAGAGTTTTAACAGGATTTACGGTTGTTTTTAATTTATTTGGTGGGCCTTTAACCTTGAAACTCACACCAAAAACACCCTCTCCAGCTTTCTTTCCTACTAAAATATCTCCAATAAGAGGAATAGAAGATATAGTTCTATTAATTGTTGTTGCTGGTACCATTGTTCCTCTAAGACTAACCAAGTCATCACTTTCAATATACCCTTCCATTAATAAAGAAATAGCAGGGCCGATAGCATATAGCTCCTCTATTTTCATCAAATTATTCTTATTTGAAAATTTCATCTCAAAATCTGTAAATCTTATTCCCTCACCAGTTAACAAGTCAGCGATACCTTGAAGAGATGCTAATGTTAATAATTTTGCTAAAGCTGGTACTTCCTGAACTTTAAAATTATCTATTATTAATTTAGAATTCGATAAATCGTTTTGTTTTATAGAATGAAAATCTAAATTACCCTCCTCAAAACCTTTTATAAATTTGTATCTATTGACAAAAGGTTTTGCTAAATCGGAATAAAGAGTTGTAATTTTTTCATTTGAAGTAGATCTAATGGTGAAATTAATCTTCTGATTATCAGAAAAATCTCCAACTAAATTCGCATCAATTACTTCGCTATCTCTAAATTTTAAATATCCATCTAATTCTTTTATTTGATGATCTTTATCAAGAAATGCCTCTTTTATCTTTATATTTAGCTTAAAATTGTTAGAAAAAATTTTTTTGGTGTCTGAATTTTTATTAGCTTTCAATAAATCATCTATTATTTTAGTTGCATTAAAAATCTTAGAATCTAATAAATAATTTTCATCTTTTTTTTGAATAGATAATTCATTTTTTAATAAGTCATTATCGATATAACTTAAATTTATATTGCTTACAGATTTAATTTTATATTTCTTTGATAATGATAAATTTTTGACTTCAAATTTATTGTAGTTTTCCTTAATTGAGACTTTCTTCAAATTAATTTCATTTGATAATAGACTTTTATCTCCAAGAATAATGATTTCTAATTTATCATCCTGACCTTTTTTATAATTCAAAAAATTCAGATGAAAAGGATTCTTTTTTATCTCTAATGAGGTATTAAATTTTAAGTTTTTTACAGATTTCGATAAATTATATTTGATGTTATCATTTTCTTTTTGAATAAGTATATTTCCATTACCATTGATATTTAAAAGATCTTTTTTATATTCAATTTGTATTTGGTGATTTGATAACTCAATCATCTCATTTATATTTGGAAAGAACTCTTTCAAATTTTGTGAAATTATAAATTTGGAATTCTTTAAATTTAATAATGAATTTATCTTTAAATCATTTATCTTATATTTATTATTTATTTTAAATGAAAAAATATTTTCTAAATCAAATTTTGCTGATTTGATTTCTAAATTAGAAAATTCATTATTTAATAATTTATTAATTTTTTTATTGTCTAAATTAATATTCTTATTTTTATTTTTTCCTGAGACTAAGAAATCATTTTTTTCTTTTATTAAATTTAATTCTGGAAACGTGAATTTATTATTATCGTAAGATAGTTCTATATCTTTAAATTCAAACTCATTACTTTTAATATTAAAAATAAAATTTATTTTTGATAAATCTATTTTCTTAAAAGGACTCAATTCAACATCTTTTACAAATCCCTTTATTATAAAATCATTTTCAACATCACCCTTTTGATCAAATTTAAGACTTATGTCTGCTATCAAATATCCTTTTTTTAAAAACTTTTCTAAAATGTAAATTTGAGGGTTGTCTTTTATTAATCTCACAAATGAAATTAAATTTTTTATTTCTATAGTTCTTGTAGTGATATCTAATTCTGTTAACGATAGTTTTTTATTTATAAATGTCTTGATATCAATATTAGATCTAACACTTTCGAGTTTAATTGATTTATTTTTGTTTTTAAGATTGGCACCAATCGTTTTTAATACTAATTTAAATTTAAAGGGATCTAAAATGATACTTATCTTGTCTAAATCTAGGTCTAATTGATTATTAATTTTTTTAACTTCTTTAGATATCTGATTGTTAAAAGCATCTGTTTTTATACCAATAGTACTCAGATAAGTAATAAAACCAAAAATTATTAACAATGAGAATATTAAAAATTTATAAATTATTTTTTTCATTTAATTTGATATAAAGATTTTTCTAAAAAAGCATCAATATCACCATCTAAAACTTTATCTGGACTTGTGCTCTCGAAATTTGTTCTATTATCCTTAACTAATCTGTAAGGTTGAAGCACGTATGATCTAATTTGATGTCCCCAGCCTATATCAGATTTTAAAGCTTCATTATTTTGACTTTGTTTATCTTTTTTTTTCATTTCAAAATCATAGAGTCTTGCTTTTAACATATTCATACATGTTTCTTTATTCTTATGCTGAGATCTTTCATTCTGACATTGCACTACTATTTTTGATGGTAAATGAGTAATTCTAACAGCGCTATCTGTTGTATTCACATGTTGCCCCCCAGCACCACTAGAGCGATAAGTATCAATTCTTAAGTCCTTATCTAAAATTTCAATGTTTAAATTTTCATCAACGACTGGGTAAACCCAAACACTTGCAAAACTTGTATGTCGTCTAGCTCCTGAGTCAAATGGTGATATCCTTACAAGTCTATGAATTCCAGATTCTTTTTTTAGCCATCCAAATACATAATCACCTTTAATTTTAATAGTTGAAGATTTTATTCCAGCTTCCTCTCCTTTATGTTCGCTTATCAAATCAAGGGTAAAATTTTTACTATCTGACCATTTCATGTACATTCTTCTAAGCATGGTGGCCCAATCTTGACTCTCAGTCCCACCAGCTCCAGCATGAATTTCTATGTAACAATCTAAAGGATCAACTTCGTTTGACAGGAAGCATTTAATCTCATTTCTTTTTACTTTGGCTCTAAGTTCTTTAATACTGTCTACTGTCTCATTTTTAACATTAATGTTATTTTCATCTGTCGCTAAAGTATATAAATCGTTGAGATCTTTAAGTTGATTTGTTGAGTCTTTATAAGAATTTATAAGATCCTCAAAAAGTTTTTTCTCTTTAATTATTTTTTGTGAATTAACTTTATTTTGCCAAAAGCCATTATCTAGCATCTCTTTATTTAAGATATCTAATTTTCTAAATATCTTATTATTTTCAAAGATACTCCTTGACTCTTAAATTAATTTTTTCGATTTCTCTTTTAAATTCTAAATATTTATCGTCCATTAATAAAACTTTAATATATTATTTATGTCTAATCTATTGTTATCTGAATATAAAACTTTTCCGTCTAAAACATTTATACTTTTATATGCCTCAATAATTGTGTTTTTTGAGTTAAATTTTGCTTTTTCTCCATTTAAAGGATCAACAACCATTAAGGTCATTTTTTTTGGGACTTTAAATGGTCTGGCTTCAGATTTCTTAACGGCTTTTTCAACAAATTCTCTAAAAATTGGTAAGGCTGCTTTTGATCCAGTTTCAAATCTCCCTAACGATTTTGGATTATCCATACCTACATAAACCCCGATTACTAAATTAGAGGTAAAACCTATAAACCAAGCATCAGTATTTTCATTAGTAGTTCCAGTTTTTCCAGCCAAATTAAGTTTTAAATCTTTTAATTTTTTACCAGTCCCTCTTTTTATGACGCCCTCTAAAATTGATGTTACTTGATATGCAGTTTGCTCAGATATAACTTGTTGGTAATTATCTGTTATTGATGGATAGTTCTTACCAGTGAACGATATATTTTTACAATCTGCACATTTTCTATTTTCGTTATTAATTATTGTGTTTCCTTCACTGTCTTGAATTCTGTCTATTATAATTGGGCTTATTAGTTTTCCTCCATTTACAAAAGATGAATATGCAGAGGTAAGATCTAAAAGAGTTGTCTCAGCTGATCCAAGCGAAATTGATAATAGTTCGTCTGGATCATCATAAATATTTAATTTTTTTGAAAAATTTGCAAGTTTATCTATCCCCAAATTTTGAGCTATTCTTATCGTCATTAAATTCCTCGACCTTTCGAGTCCAATTCTTAAAGTAGATGGTCCATAAAATTTTTTTCCATAATTTTCAGGTTTCCATTTTTTTAAATCAATCCCTTGATCTAAAACCAGTGGTGCATCAAGAACTAAAGATGAAGGTGTATATTTATTTTCTAATGCCAAGGCATAAACAAATGGTTTGAATGCAGATCCAGGTTGTCTTAAGGCTTGGGTAGCTCTATTAAACTCGCTATTTTTAAAACTAAAGCCACCACTCAAAGCAAGTACACGTCCAGTAAATGGATCCATAATAATAATTCCTCCATTAATTTGTGGTAACTGTTTTAAACTATAAAAATTATCTTTTAATTTCTGGACATATATTACATCGCCAATTTGAAATACTTCATTTAATTCTTTTTTAGTCCAAGTAATATCTTTGTATCTTATAAGTCCTTTAATTTTGTCTATTGTTTCTATTTTTGTTTCAAATTGATTGACTTCTTTTACAATTGCTATTTTCCAATCTATCGAATTTTCCAAGAAATATTTTTTATCTATATTTTTTATCCAATTCTTTTGTTTTTTTATGTTAAATAATGGTCCCCTCCATCCTTTTCTTTTATCATATGCCATTAAACCATTTCTTAAAGATTGTGTTGCTATTTTTTGCAAATTTAAATTTATAGGGGTATTTATATTATATCCTTGTTTGTAAACTTTTTCATATGAAAGTTTTTCTATAATATTTTTCCTTACATCTTCGATATAGTATTGCGCATCTTCCAAATATATTCTTTTAGTTTTTTTTAGTTTTATTTTTTGATTTTTATATTGATTGTATTTTTTTATATCTAAAAATCCATTTTGATAAAGATTCTGTAGAACAAGATCCCGTCTAAATTTAGCTAATTCAATATTTCTATAAGGGTTGTATTTACTAGGAGCCTTTGGTAATGCTGCAAGTAATGCTGCCTCTGCATAATTAAGTTCTTTAATTGATTTATCAAAATATTCAAGACTAGCAGCCGCTATGCCATAAGCACCACTACCTAAATAGATTTGATTAAGATAAAGTTCTAATATCCTTTCTTTGCTTAGTGCTCTTTCTATTCTAAAAGCTAGAATTGCTTCTTTAATTTTTCTTTTTATACTTACTTCATTAGTTAATAAAAAATTTTTGGCAACTTGTTGGGTAATCGTAGACGCTCCTTCTAATCTTTTTGAAGTCATAATATTTTTTATATTATTTAGTGTTGCTCTGAGAACTCCTTTTGCATCAACTCCAGGATGAGAATAAAAATTTTTATCCTCAGCTGACAAAAAAGCATCAATTACCTTTTTAGGAATTGTGGTATAAGGTATAAATATCCTTTTTTCTTTTGAGAAATCAGCCACTAAATCACCGTTTCCAGAGTACATCTTGCTTGAAACAGGTGGTTTGTAATTTTTTAAGAATTTATAATCTGGGATTTTATTTGAAAAAGTCCATAATGTTCCAAAAATTCCTATTACAAATATCATTGAAATGCATAAAAATGCGATAAAGATATTTTTAATGATTTTTGTCATTTTTATTTCATTATATAATGGAATTTGTTAAAGATAAGGCAAATTTATTAAACAAAATTTTTAAAAATGAAATATTTAAAATTAACATTATGGAAAAAAATTTATACATTGATGCATCGCATCCTAGTGAAACTAGAGTTGTTCTCAAATCTAACGACAAAATCGAAGATTATGAATATGAGGGTTCAAAGAATAATCTCATAAAGAACAATATATATTTAGGAAAAGTAAGTAGAATTGAACCATCTTTACAAGCAGCCTTTGTTGACTTTGGCAGAGATAGACATGGGTTTTTATCATTCAATGATATTCAATCTGATTATTATCAAATTCCAAAAAGTGACCTTGAATTAATTAAAAGAGAGGAAGAAAAATTAAGAGAAGAGTTATCAAAAAAAGTTGAAGAAAAAGAAAATGAGAATTTAGCTGAGGGTAAGCTAGAAATTGATGATCCTATTGATATAGAAAAAAAAGAAAATGAGGAAAAAGAAAAAAATTTTGACGAAAAAAATAAGAAATTAGAAAATAAAAATAAATTCAAAAGATATAAAATTCAAGAAGTAATTAAACCTAATCAAGTCATTCTAGTCCAAGTAATAAAAGACGAAAGAGGTCAAAAAGGTGCTGCGTTAAGCACTTTTATTTCTATAGCAGGAAAATATATTGTATTGATGCCAAATACCTCAAAAGGTGGTGGAATTTCAAGAAAAATTTTCAATCCAGTAGATAGAAAAAAAATAAGATCTATTTTAAACCAAATTGAAATACCAAAAGAAATGGGATTGATAGTAAGAACTGCTGGAAGTAATAAAACTAAAAATGAAATTGACCATGATTTAAATACATTAGTAAAGACTTGGAACCAGATAAAAGACAGTGCTATTAATGCAATTGCACCCTCACTAATACATAAAGAAAGTGAAATCATTAATAGAACTTTAAGAGATATGTACGACGATAATACTAAAAGTATAATTATAGAAGGAAACGAGGGCTATAAAAAAGCTCAAAATTTTATGAAAATGCTAATGCCCTCTCACGTAAGAAAAATAAAAAAGTATCGAGGAAAGATACCTTTATTTATTGAAGAAGGAATAGAACAAAAACTCAATCAGATATTTGAAACAGAAATAAAACTCAGTTCTGGAGGCTATCTTGTAATAAATCCAACAGAAGCTCTAGTTTCTATCGATATAAATTCTGGTAGCTCTATTAAACAAAGAAATGTTGAAAGCACTGCTTTAGATACTAATTTAGAAGCAGCCGAGGAAATTGCAAGACAAATAAAAATTCGAGATTTATCAGGACTTATTATAATAGATTTTATAGATATGCTAAGTTATGGAAATAGAAGAACTGTAGAAAGAAGATTAAAAGAAAAATGTAGATCGGATAGAGCAAGAATTCAGATTGGCAGAATTAGTAATTTTGGATTACTTGAAATGTCCAGACAAAGACTAAGAGAAAGTGCAGTTAAGTGGAGAGTTGAGCTTACAGATCAGTCTTTTGCACAAAAGATACTAAAATTAGTTGAATTAAAAGCAGTAATGAACAAGGGAAAATTTGTTGAATTAAAAGTTTGTGACAAAATTTCTGAATTTGTGAAAGAAAATTTTATTGAAGATTTAACTTTTTTTGAAAAAAAGAATAAAATAAAAATAGACATAATCTCAGATAATTCTCTGATAATTCCTGAATATATTATTGATATCAAAAATAAGTCAAAAAAAACAATTGAATTAATAGAGAATTTTGAAAAGCTAAAAAATCTAGAAAATTTAACAAAAGAAAAAAAAAAACCTAATGTTAAAATAAAAAAAAAATCTTTTAGAAAAAAAAAATTTTTTAAAAAATCTAAATAATACCTTTGTTTGGAGAAGATGGACTACCCATTACCCTTTTTTCAATTCTTCCAGATAAAAAAGATTGCCTTCCAGCAATAACAGCATTTCTAAATGCTTTTGCCATCTCAAAAGGTTTCTTAGCTTTCGCTATAGCGGTATTTACTAAAACACCATCACATCCTAATTCCATTGCAATAGTTGCATCAGATGCTTGTCCCAACCCAGCATCAATAATTAAGGGTAATTTAGTTTGATTTCTAATAATCTTTATATTTACTTTGTTTAATATGCCTAAACCAGAACCAATTGGCGCCGCGAGTGGCATAATTGCTTCCGCGCCTGCATTTTCTAATCTTTTAGCCATCAGTGGGTCATCATTACAATAAACCATAACCTTAAAACCCTCTTTTGTTAAAATTTCTGTAGAGTTAAGTGTTTCAATCATCTCGGGAAATAAGTTTTTTTTATCACCTAATACCTCGAGTTTTACTAATTTCCATCCACCTATTTCTCTAGCAAGTCTTAATGTTCTTAATGCTTCATTAGAATTAAAACATCCAGCAGTATTGGGTAAATAAGTTATCCTTTTAGGATCAATGAAATCCATTAATAGAGGTTTTTTTTTATTAGTAATATTAACTCTTCTGACTGCAACTGTTACAATTTCAGCGCCTGATATCTTTATTGCCTTGGCACATTCAAGCATACTTTTATATTTACCTGTGCCAACAATCAATCTTGAATTAAACCTTTTCTTAGAAATTATTAATTTATCTTGTTTCAAATTTAGCCTCCTCCAATAAAATGAACAATTTCTAATTGATCATTTGTTTTCAAAATAATCTGCTTTAGTTTTTTTTTATCTACTATTCTTCTATTTAATTCAATCGCCACTTTTTTCAAAGGTACTTTACGATTCTTCAAAAAAACGGATAATTTAGTTTTATCATCTATTATATTTGATTTACCGTTTATTTTAATTTTAATTTTTTTTTTCATCGTATATAATATTGAATGAACAATAAGATTATTATAATTAATGGTCCAAATCTTAATCTATTAGGAGAAAGAGAACAATCACAATATGGTTCAATAACCTTTAAAGAATTAAGGAAAATTTGTATAAATAAATCTGAAGAATTAGGTCTGGTTACGGAATTTTCTCAATCCAATGTTGAAGGAGAGCTTGTTAACTTAATTCAAAATGCAAGAAAAAAATTTGATGGAATGATTTTAAATGCTGCAGCTTTTACTCATACTTCAGTAGCAATAAGAGATGCATTAAATGTTTTTAAAAAGCCAATAATTGAACTACATATTTCAAATATATATAAACGTGAAGAATTTAGGCATAAATCTTTAATAAGTGATGTAGTAACAGGTGGTATATTTGGACTGGGTGCAGATGGTTATATTTTAGCCATAATTTCCATGCAGAAACTCTTAAAAAATGAAGATAGATAAAAAAATTATAAAAGAATTAAGTGACTATTTAGATGAATTTAATTTAACTGAACTAGAATATACTGAAAAAGATACGAAAATAAAAGTATCTAAAAATAATATATCTATAAATAATCAAAATATACCTAGCTCAACAAATAATTTACAAAAATCTGATACTGTTGCTTCTTTAGACATATCGAAATCAGGAATAGAGATTGCGTCACCAATAATAGGTACAGCTTATCATGCTCCTGAACCTGGAGCAAAAAAATTCGTTGAAGTCGGAAAAAAAATAAAAAAAGGAGATACTGTAATGATTGTAGAAGCCATGAAAACTATGAATCATGTTCCTTCAACCTCGGATGGGGTAGTTAAGGAAATTTGTGTTAACGATGGTCAACCTGTCGAGTTTGGGCAAATAATAGTAATTCTTGAATAATGTTTAAAAAAATCTTGATAGCTAACCGTGGAGAAATTGCGGTTCGAATAATCAGAGCATGTAAAGAATGGGGTATTTCAACTGTCGCAGTTCATTCTGATGTAGATAGGGAAAGTATGCATGTCAGAATGGCAGACGAGAGCGTTTGTATTGGTTCTCATCAACCAGTGAATAGTTATTTAAATATTCCAGCTCTGATGTCAGCAATAGAGATAACCAATTCAGAAGCAGTACATCCAGGTTATGGTTTTTTATCTGAAAATGCAAATTTTGCTCGAATGCTTGAAGATAATAACATTAAATTTATTGGTGCATCATCAAAACTTATTGAAATGATGGGTGATAAAATACAAGCAAAAAAAATTGCTAAAGAAAATGGATTACCAGTTATAGAGGGTTCGGAGGGTGGAGTTAAAAATATAAAAGAGGCAAAGCAGCTATGTAACAAAATTGGGTTTCCTGTTCTAATAAAGGCGTCTGGTGGTGGTGGTGGAAAAGGCATGAAAATTGTCAATGATGAAAACGAATTTGAGACCTCATTCTTAACCGCAAAATCAGAAGCACAAAAATATTTTGGTAATGATGAGGTATATATTGAAAAATTTTTTCAGAACCCTAGACATATTGAGGTTCAGGTATTGTCTGGAAAAAATAGAACAGTTCATCTACATGAGAGGGACTGTTCCATCCAAAGACGACACCAAAAATTAATAGAGGAAACTCCGAGTCCAATTCTTAATGATGAGGTGAGAGCAGATCTTTTTAAGAAAACAGTTAATATGGTATCTAAGATTGGCTATATTGGGGCTGGCACTGTGGAATTTATATATGAAGATGGTAAATTTTACTTTCTTGAAATGAACACAAGAATTCAAGTTGAGCATCCAGTTACTGAAATGGTAACTGGAATAGATATTATAAAAGAACAAATTTGGATAGCATTTTCTGGTGAGACAGCTTTAAAACAAAGTGATATAAATCCAAGAGGGCACGCAATAGAATGTAGAATAAATGCTGAGGATGCAAGCAAGAATTTTCAGCCTTCTCCTGGTATAATTGGAATGTGTCATCAACCATCAGGTTTTAGAACTCGAGTAGATGGATCAATTTATCAAGGTTATAAAGTTACTCCTTATTATGATAGTTTAATTTGTAAATTAATTTGTCATGGAAGAAATAGAACAGAGGCTATACAAAGAATGAGTAGATCTTTGGACGAGTTTGTGATCGAGGGAATAACAACAACAATTACATTACACAAAAAATTATTAAATCATAAAAAATTTCTCAACTCTGATTTCAATGTAAGTTGGCTGGATAATGACAAAATTCTTTAATAACAATTGATTAGCCAAATATCATAAACGGGATGATCAAATGGTGCAATTGAGGGACTAGATGAAAACATCCAGCCATTAAAAACAAAAACATTATTTCTATCTTTCTTTGTTAAATCCCTAACTTGAATATAAGCTTTTATTTCGGGATTATCATCTAGCTCGGAATCAGTACATTTTATACTTTTTATTGATAAGTCTTTATAGATATATTCCTGATTATTGACCAATCTGATAAGCTCATTCTTTGAACTTATTTTATCAAGTATCTTTATATCAGTATTTTTTCCTTCGAAGTTATCTACAGCCTCTGTCTTTAATAAAGTAAATAAAAAAAATGAAAATATGAATATGATTAATAAAAAAATTTTATTTCCAGCTTTTATATTTTTTTTCAATTGCATCTTTTTTATTTTTATTAGGATAATAAGCTGAGTCAGTTCCTGTTAAATTTGGCTGATGGGGTTTTTGCCACTCGTATTTTTTTGGATCATGATCATTTTCAATTTTATTAGGCATAAAATGAATCCAAGAAAACCATTCTACAGGAATTTTTGATGCATCGACTTCACCAGAGTAAATAACCCATCTTTTTCCACTTTTGTTTTTATAATATTTATTCCTAAACTTGTCAGTGCCAACAAGTTTCCCAAAGAAAATTGTTTTAATTCTAGTGCCAAATGTATCTCGATTCCACCAAGTGAAGATTGTTTTTAAGAAAGTCAACATATAAATTTTTTTAATTTCAATTTCAAATTGTATAAATTAAATTAGACTAAAATATCTAAATGTATATAAATTAAATGAATCATATTTCAAAATTTAATTTAAAATAGGAAAAAAATGGCAAAATATCTAGTTGAAACTTTTTACACGTGTACTTTTAAAGTAAATCATTATTTAGATGATATAAATGAAACTGAACTTAAAAACTTAGAAAAAAGAGATGACGGAAAATTTGAAGTTTTAGAAGTTAAATTAGATAATAGAAAAACAAAAAGTCTTGATCCAAATAATAATAAACTAGAAAAAAATAAAAAAATAGACTTAGTTGCAAGTCGGAATGATGATAAATCTGCAAAAGTCGAAAAAATAATATCACAATCTTTTTCTAAGTCTGAGGGATCCGGTAAAAGATTCGGTATGCCAGACAGGAGGAAAGGCTATATTCAAAAAGCTACAATTGGAGACCACAAAGTTTATTTACACACTGGTGAGTATGAAGATGGTAAAATTGGTGAAATTTTTATAGACACAAGTAAAGAAGGTGAACTTGTAAAAGCTTTAATGAACAACTTTGCTATAGCAGTTTCTCTTGGCCTTCAATATGGTGTTCCCTTGGATGAATTTGTTAGCGCTTTTGTAGAAACAAAATTCGAACCATCAGGTAAAGTGCATGGAAATGACAGAATTTTAAGCGCATCATCAATATTAGACTATATATTTAGAGAGTTAGCCATTTCTTATCTTAATAGAGAGGATTTAGCTCATACACCTGCAATTGGAAATTTAGATGGATTGACTATTGAAGGTCAGAACTTAGATGAGCAAAACCAGTTCCTAAAAATTGTTAAAGATATTACAAGTAAAGGCTTTGTAAGAAGTAATTATAAAAAAAATCTTGTAGATTTATCTGATGTAAAAATAAGTCTTAAAGGAAAAAAATAATTATTCTTTAGTCTTAAGAGACAAATTTAATTCTTTTAATTGACTTTCACTTACACCTGATGGAGCATTCATCATCAAATCTTGTGCGTTTTGGTTCATAGGAAACATCGTAACTTCTCTTATATTTTTTTCATTTGCTAGAAGCATAATTATCCTATCAATTCCTGGAGCAATGCCTCCGTGGGGAGGAGCACCGTAACTAAGTGCATTTATCATTCCACTAAATTTTTTTTCCACATCAATTTTTGAATAACCTGCAATATTGAATAATTTATACATAAGCTCTGGAATATGATTCCTAATAGCACCAGAAGATAACTCTATTCCATTGCAAACAATATCATACTGATATGCAAGAATTTCTAATGGTTTTTCATAATTAATTTTATTCTTGTCTCCTTGGGGCATCGAAAAAGGATTATGACTAAATTTAATCTTATTAGTAAATTCATCTATTTCAAACATTGGATAATCTACGATCCAGCAAAAAGCAAAAACATTTTCATCAATAAGATTCAAATCTTTTGCAATTTTGTCTCTTGCAAGTGAAGTTATCTTTTCTAACTCTACAGGTTTGTCACATGCTAAAAAAATACTGTCACCTATTTCTGCTCCAGTTTTGGACATCATTTCCTCTAAAGACTCTTTTGAAAAAAATTTACCTATTGGACCTTTTGCAAATATACTTTTCTCTTTTTCAATTGTAAAGTATGCAAGCCCAGACGCACCTTGTTCCTTAGCCCATTGATCAATATTATCAAAAAAACTTCTAGGTTTATCTTTAGTATTTTTTGTGACAATACATCTCACATTGGAACCAGAATTTACTAATTTTTTAAATATTTCAAATGAAACGTCTTCTCTTAAAAAAAATTCTGTAATATCGTTTATGATAAGTGGATTTCTTAAATCGGGTTTATCACTTCCGTATTTTAACATTGTTTCTTTGTAAGTTATTCTTGGAAATTTATTAAATAATAATTTCTTACTCGAAAACTTTTTAAAAGTATTGACAAATAGTTTCTCAACAACATTAAAAATATCTTCTTGCTCAACGAAAGACATTTCCAAATCTAGTTGATAAAATTCTCCAGGACTTCTGTCAGCTCTAGCATCCTCGTCTCTAAAACAGGGTGCAATTTGAAAATATTTGTCAAAACCAGAGACCATTACTAATTGTTTAAATTGTTGAGGTGCTTGTGGTAAAGCATAAAATTTTCCTGGATTTAATCTACTTGGAACTAAAAAATCTCTTGCACCTTCGGGACTTGATGATGTTAGAATAGGCGTTTGAAACTCTAAAAAACCTAATTTATTCATTTCATTTCTGATGAATGAAATAACTTTTGATCTTAAAATTATATTTTCGTGAATTTTTTTTCTTCTCAAATCTAAAAATCGATATTTCAATCTTATTTCCTCAGCATATTCTTGATTGCTGAAGATAGGCAAAGGAAGTTCCTTGCATACTCCCAACATTTCAAAACTATCAATAGAAACTTCTATATCCCCTGTATTTAATTCTTTATTAGTTGAGTCATCTGATCTTCTTATAACTTTACCATTTATCTTTATTACTGTCTCTAATTGCAATTTTTCCATTTTTTCAAAATGAGAATTTTCTTTATCAATAATACATTGGGTAATTCCATAGTTATCTCGTAAATCTATAAATAAAAGATTTCCATGGTCTCTTTTTTTATTTATCCAACCAGATAGAATTACACTATCACCCGTGTCTTTTTTGGTTAATTCATTGCAGTTATGAGTTCTATATTTACTCAACTATTCTCCTAATACCTCTTTAATGATCTTTAGATCAATTTTTTTTTTTCTTTTTAAACTTAGTTGATCAATTTTATATATGAAATTATAAATTTTTCTATATGATCTCTCTATTCTTTTAACAGTATAATCAATCAACTTTTTATTTAGAGATATTTGTCTATCAGATAAATTTTTTAATAAAATTGCAAATATCAATTCATCATCTGGTTTTTCTATGTTTAAAAGAAGAAAATTTTTTGATCTTGATTTTAAATCTTCAAGATTGAAATCAATTCTAACTATAGGTTTGGTTGACGTAATAATAACATATTTGTTATCTTGCTCTATAATGTTTAAAAGACTGTAAAACAAATTTTCATTTATAACATTTGTAAGATTTTCTAAGATTATATTTTCATAAATCTTAATTTCTTTTAAATGCTCGTTTTTTAGAGTATTTGCCTCAAATTTTACTCCTTTATTTTTTTTTAAAAAGATATTTATTAAATGTGTTTTTCCCGAAAATTCTTCTCCAATTATATTAATAAAATTTCTTTCCCACCTAGGCCAGGTATTCAAAAATTCCAAAACATGTTTATTACTTTTTGAGATAAAAAAATCCTCATTTCTAAAGTTTTTGTCTTCATCAAATTTAATTATAGATTGATTTGTATCTCTCATTCTATTGTCCAAACTTTCTTTTGTGTATTTATTTTATAATTTTTATTTTGCATTATATTAATAAAATTTTGAACTGTTCCATTAAATAATATCTCATAAAATATAAACTCTTTATTAAACCTCTTAACAAAAAAATCATTTACTAGTTCAATATCATTTAAAACTAACTCAAATTGTATTGATTTTTTAATATCACTATTTTTAAATTTAATAACAATCGGTAATTTAATTGCTGTATTTATTTCATTTAAATTTTTCCAATTATCTTCAAATGAGTTTTTTAAATCTTTTATAAAAATACTTAAATCTTTTTCTTTAGTAAGATCAATATTTTGAAACGTATCGTTTTTTATTATTTTATTTTTTTTATTATATATTTTAGATAAAACTCTTATTTCTTTTTCACTTTTAAATATTAAAGAAATTATATAATTATCTAGAAAATACTTTCTTGTTATTTCGCTGAAATCATAATTCTCTATATTATCTAGATTTTTCTTAATAAGATTAAAATCTTCTAAATCCTCTGTAGGTAGCAAATAATTAATTAACGCAAATCTACTTTTATCATTATTCCATTTATTATAGATTGGATTATTCGAAAAGATTATCAAATCATTTATGTTTTCGTCAATAATGATTGGTATAAATAAAAACTTTTCTTTAATAATTTGTGAAGGAAATATATTTTTTTTCTCTAAATAGCTAAAAATTTTTTTTTTATTAAACGATACCCCAAGATTAACATAATACATCTGATCTATAAATTTCTCTTCTTGAATAGAGAATGTTTCAATCATACTTTTTATCTCATTAAGTTGAATTGATCTAATCTTGTTATAGTCAGACGATTTTGTAAGAGAGTAAATTAGTTCGAAAAATGCTTTTTTAAATCCAGAGTCAATTACATTATTTTTATCAAAATTGTTTTCAAACGGTAAGGAAATTTCTATATTATTGATTTCAAAAGACTTTGCTTTAACTTCTTTTGTGGAAAAAAAAAATATTATTAAAGCTAGAATAGAAAAAAATATATATAAACTTCTGATATAATGCATACAAAATTTAAAACTCATATTAATGAAAAAAAATCTCTTTACCTATAAAAAAAGCGGGGTCAATATTGATGCTGCTGATAAATTTGTAAAATTCATAGCTAATATTTCACCAAAAAAAAGGGGCAATAAAAAGTTCGAAAATATTGGCGGTTTTGGTTCAGTATCAAGTTTTCCAAGAAATATCAAAAATCCTAAGATTGTAGCCTGTACCGATGGTGTTGGAACAAAAATAGAAATAGCTAACCTATTGAAAAATTACAACTTCATAGGAATAGATTTAGTAGCTATGAGTGTAAATGATTTGATAGTGCAAGGAGCAAAGCCATTATTTTTTTTAGATTATATTTCAATTAATAAAATTGAATTAAAAAAGATGAAATCAATTATCAGAGGAATAATAAAAGGATGCAATATTTCAAAATGTAATTTAGTTGGTGGTGAAACTGCAGAAATGCCAGGCACTTTTGAAAAAGGTAAATTTGATATTGCTGGTTTTGCAGTTGGGATTGTTGATAGTAAAAAAATATTAAATAAAAAAAAAATAAAAAAAGGTAATCTGGTTTTAGCTATTCCATCTAGTGGCTTACATTCTAATGGCTTTTCACTAGTAAGACATTTAATTAAAAAGAAAAATATAAATATTAATAAAAATATATTTTTAAAGAAAGAATTAATAAAACCTACTAAGATTTACGTTAAAGAAATATTAAATCTTACAACCAGAGATCTATTAAATGGTTGTGCGAATATTACAGGTGGTGGATTGGTTGACAATATTTCTAGGATTGTTCCAAATAAACTTTGTGCTGATATAAACTTAGATAAGATTAAACCCCTTAAAATTTTTAATTGGTTAAAAAAAAATAATATTAGTGACAAAGAAATGATTAAAACTTTTAATTGTGGAGTTGGATTTTGTTTAATAATAAATCCCAATAATTTAAAAAAAATAGATAAATATTTTCCAAGAGGATATAAACCTTATATAATTGGAAAAATTTCCTCAGGAAAATATAAAGTAAAACTAAATGGTAATGTTAATTGGCTATAATAAAGTTAGGACTGCTGTTTTTATATCGGGTTCAGGAAGTAATTTAAAATCTCTGATTAAGTTTTCTAAAACTAAAAATTCACCAATATCTATCAATATGATAATCTCAAATAATTCAAAAGCTAAGGGTTTAAACTATGGAAAAACATTTAAGATTAAAAGAAAAATATTCAAGTTTAATAAAAAAAGGTTAGTTGAAGAAAAATTACTTTTTACTTTAAGGAAAAATCAAATCAATATGATTTGTCTCGCTGGATTTATGGAAATTTTAACAAAAAATTTCATCAAAAAATTTAAAGGTAAAATTTTAAATATACATCCATCATTACTTCCTAAATATAAGGGTCTAAATACTCATCAAAGAGCTTTAAACAACAATGAAAGATACTCTGGTTGTACTGTTCATTTTGTTAATCAAAAGTTAGATTCAGGTAAAATAATCATTCAAAAAAAAGTTAAAATATCAAAAAATGAAACTAAAGTCTCTCTCGCAAAAAAAATACTAATTCAAGAACATAAACTTTATCCTAAAGCAATACTAAAAGTTTTTAGTCTTCAAAGAAAAAATCAATTTCGCTCTTAGCATTATCAGAACTATCGGATCCGTGAACTGAGTTTTTATCAATAGAAATACCATATTTTTTTCTTATTGTTCCCTCCTCAGCATCTTTTGGATTTGTAGCCCCCATTAGTTTTCTATTTCCTAAAACTGCATTTTCTTTTTCAAGAACCATCACAAGAATAGGCCCAGAAGAAAGATATTCACATAGATCGTTATAAAATGGCTTTGTTTCGTGAACTTTATAAAATTTCTCTGCTTCAGACTTTTCAATTTGTATTTTTTTTTCTTTTAAAATTGAAAAACCGTTAGTTACAAATATTTCCTTAATTTCATTTTCAAGACTTCTCTCCACTGCATCAGGTTTTATTATTGATAGTGTTTGTTCAATCTTGCTCATAATTATCTTCAATCAATCTATTTAACAACCTTACCCCATAACCGGTTGCTCCTCCTGAATTTAAAGCACCACCATATTTAGAAAATGCCATTCCAGCTATATCTAAATGTGCCCAAGGTGTTTTGTTTAAAATAAATCTTTGTAAGAATTGTGCTGCAGTGGTAGATCCCGCTCCACCAATATAATTTATATTTTGCATATCTGCATTCTTAGAGTCTATTAATTTATCAAAGTTTTTATTTAAAGGCATTCTCCAAACTTTTTCTTCAACATCTCCACCTGCATCAATTAATTGTTTAGATAATTTGTCATCATTAGAAAATAAACCTGCATATTCTGAGCCTAATGCAACAATTATTGCTCCGGTTAAAGTCGCTAGATCTATAATAAACTTTGGTTGAAATTTTTTTTCAGTGTAAGTAAGTGCATCAGCAAGTACTAATCTTCCTTCTGCATCTGTATTTAAAACTTCAACTGTTTTTCCGCTATAAGATTTTAAAATATCACCTGGTCTTAATGCGTTACCACCTGGCATGTTTTCAACAAGACCAACTACACCAACTGCGTTGATTTTTGCTTTTCTCAATGCAAGACTTTTCATTAATCCAACCACCACCGCAGAACCAGCCATATCATAAGTCATATCTTCCATAAATTTGGCAGGCTTTAAGGATATGCCACCAGTGTCAAAACAAACTCCTTTTCCGACAAAAGCTAAGGGTTTGGATTTATTTTTTAATCCATTCCACTCCATAGTGACCAAATATGATCCTCTAATGCTACCTTGACCGACTCCAAGTAAAGTATTCATACCCAATTTTTTTAATTTTTTTTCATCATAAATATTAATTTTTAAACCAATCTTTCTTAAGGAAATTAATCTTCTTGCATATTCGTCAGGGTGCAAAATATTTCCAGGCTCTGATACTAAATCCCTTGTGTAAAAACTCCCTTCTTCAATCGCTTTAAACTTTATTTGATCTTTGTGATTTGGTATGTTTTTTCCACCGACATTAATAATAATATTTTTTTTATCTTTTTTAGTTTTGTATTTTTCAAATTTATAAGATTTTAGTCTCATCCCGTGCAAAAAATGTCCAATCAAATTTTTTGATTTATTGTGTAGTGTTTCTGAATTAATATTGTGTTCAACAATTTTTGATCCACTTAAAATGACATAACATTCGGCGCCTAAGTTTTGTGCATTAAAACTGGAAAGATTTTTTTTGAAAGAAACTAAGATTATTTTTTTTTTTGAACTAATTTCAAAAGTAATAATTTTTTTCTTGAGGTCTTTGTTTTTTAATAAATCAAAAATATAAGTATATTCAGAGCTTGAAATATGTTTTTTTAGAGACGAAATATTGAATTTTTCATCTACAAATAATATTAAATTTCCTGAGGATTTATTAAAAACCCGGTTTTTAAAATTAATTTTAATATTCATAAAATTTAAATACAATCTGTAAGAGATAATGCTATATATGAGTAAAACAATTATATTTCAATGGAAAAATTACTATTCAGAAAACTGATTACAGACATTTCTTTTCGAGCATTAACCATAGCATTTACAATTGGATTGATTGTGTGGATTATTCAAGCAGTAAATTATCTAGATTTTGTAATAGATGATGGCCATAATTTCAAAATTTATTTTTTCTATAATTTACATAATTTTCCAAAAATAATTCATAGGATTTTACCTTTTGTTTTTGCGATCTCAATTTTTTTTGAATTAATAAAATACGAAAAAAATAATGAATTGCTTATTTTTTGGACAAATGGAGTTTCTAAAAAAAAATTTATTAAAAATTTAATAAATTTTACTTTTTTAGTTGTGTTCCTCCAAATTTTAATTGGAAGTTTTATTTCTCCAAACAATCAATTTAAAGCACGATTATTTTTAAAAAACTCTAATATGGACTTTTTACCAAATCTTATCAAACAAGGAAAGTTTATTGATACAATTTCCGGATTGACAATTTTTATAAATCATAAGAAAGATAATAATTCATTTGAGAATATTTATATTCAAGAAGGTCAGTTTGTTGATTTCAAACAAAATGATAATCAAATAATTTATGCTAAGGAAGGATTTTTAATTAATAAGGATAAAAAGCTTTTTAGGTTATTGAATGGAAAAATAATTAGTAATAATAATAACAGATTAATTAGTTTTGAATTTGATAAAATTGACTATGATTTATCAAAATTTTCATCTCGTTCAATTAAGAAACCAAAAATTCAAGAATTGTCATCAGTTAAATTGATTAAATGTACGATGAGTTTAATGTCCGGTCAAGTCTACATTGACGATTTATTTAGCTGTGAAAATAATAAATTAAAAAATTTCAATCAAGAACTTTATAAAAGATTCATCAAACCATTCTACTTACCAATACTCACAATAGTGTGTTGTTTTTTATTAACTTTTTCAAAAGAAAATCACAATTATACTCTAAGAATTATTAAAGTTTTTATTTGTGTTTTTTTAGTCTTAGTTGTCTCTGAAATTTTCATGAGATATATCCAAGACTCAACGGTATATTTATTATTATTTTTAAGTATACCATTTATTTTTTTTTCTTTTATTTATGTTTTTCTATTAAAGAGGTTAACTAATGTTTAGGACTTTTGATAAATATTTTATTTATTTATTTTTTAAAAAGTTATTAATTCTTTCACTGATATTTTTTTCATTGATATTTATTTTGACTATCTTCGAGGAAATAACTTTTTTTAGTGACACAGAATCAAATTTTTATTTACCGTTTTTTGTTGCGGCTTTGGATGTTCCATCTGCATTGCTTGAAATATTTCCTTTTATAATCTTAATTACTACCCAGCTTTTTTTTTTAGAAATAATTAAAAAAAAAGAAAATGAATTAATTAAGATTAATCAACTAGATAATTTTTACTTAATCAAAATACTTGCATTATGTGCATTTGTTTTTGGAATGTTAATAATATTAATTTACTACCCATTTTCCTCTAAACTCAAATTTATTTATTTTGATTTTAAAAATTCTTACTCAAAAGATGGCAAATACTTAAAACATCATGGAGAAAACGGATTGTGGATCAAAGACGAAATAAATAATGAAACATACATTATTAACGGAAATCTTAGCAAAACAAATTATCTTGAAAATGTTTTTATATCCAAGTTTGATACAAATTTTGAGTTAATTGAAATTATTTCATCTAAAAAGGTTGATATTAGCACAAACCAATGGATTATTATAAATCCATATTTATTTAAAGATAATCTTCAAATTAAACTAGAAAATGATTTAATAATTGAAAGTCATTTTAATATTAAAAAAATAAATAGCACATTTAGAAATTTGCACTCTTTTAACATTTTACAGCTAATCAATGCTAAAAAAGAAAATGAATTGTTGGGATACTCATCTCAAGATATTGATCTTCATCTTCTAAGAATTGGTATAATACCCATTTATTTCAGTATTATGGTAATAATATCATCTATAATAATGTTAAATATTAAAAAAAATAAGCCATATATATTTCATGTGTTGTTAGGAATAACCTTATCTGTGGTAATTTATTATATAAATAATATATTTAGTATATTTGGACTAACAAATAAAATTCCTATTTATTTGTCAGTATTTTTTCCGATTATTTTTTTAAGCGTCACTTCAATCATAGGGTTGATTAGAATAAATGAACAATAGATTAATTATAATCTTAATTATTTTTTTTCAATTTTTATTTATAAATAAAATCTTTTCAAAAGAAATACAGTTTAATGCCAAGGAATTGGAAGTTATAGATGAGGGAAATCAAACTATTGCAAAAAATGGTTCTGTATTTATTAAAGAGGACAATATTTCCGCAAAAGGATCAATAATTAAATACTTTAAGAATGAGTCCTTATTAATTGTTAATGAGGGAAAGATTAAAAAAATTGATGATAATTTAGAGATAAATTCAAAAAATATTGAGTACAATATTAGTCAATTGAATCTGAATTTTAAAGATGAGGTTGAAGTTTACGACAATGCTAATAATCTTCAAATTAGTTCCAATGAGATAAATTTTGACTTGATCGAGCAAAAAATAGTTAGCGAAAGTGATTCTGAAATTATAGATAATCTTGGAAATATTTATAAAGTTAGAGAATTTGAGTATGACGTCGAGGATAAAATTATTAAGCTAATCGAATTAAAAGTTTTAGATTTCAATAATAATACTTATGAAATAAAAATGGCATTTCTAGATCTAGAAAGAAAGGAATTAGTTGCAAAAGATGTTGGTTTGAATTTTAAGATTTCAGAAAACTCGGAAAATGAGCCTAGATTAAAGGGAAGGAGCTTAATTAGTAATAATGAAAATACAATTATAAAAAAAGGAACCTTTACTTTTTGTAAAAAAAGAAAGGAATGTCCTCCATGGGAGATGAGTGCAGAGGAAATTAAACATGATAAACAGAGAAAAACTATCTATTATAAAAATGCAAGCCTTAAAATCTATGATAAAAAAGTCTTCTATTTTCCAAAGTTCTTTCATCCTGACCCAACTGTGGATAGACAATCAGGGTTCTTAATACCAAAGATGCAAGATAATAGTACAACTGGCTTATCTCTAAATTTACCATATTTTATTGCCATAGCTGAAAATAAAGACATCACACTAAGTCCAAGGTTTTTTGGAGAGGATAAGTTTTTGATCCAATCAGAATTAAGACAAAAAAACAGGAACTCAAATCATGTGGCTGATTTTAGTCAATATATTTCGAGTGGTGAGAATGCAAAAAGTCATTTATTCTATAATTTTAAAAAAGATTATAAGACTAATAATTTTGACGAAATTGAATTAAATATAAAATTAGAGCAGGTTTCAGATGAAACGTATTTGAAAGCTTATAAAATAGAGAGCCCTATAATTAAAAATACATCTAATCTTACAAATTCACTGGGTCTAGATTTATATGATGAAGATATATCAATAAGCACTAACTTAGATATTTATGAGGATTTGAGTAAGCAAGATAGTGATAAGTATGAATATGTGCCAAATTTCAGTTTTTCAAAAATTTTAAATGAAAATAAAATATTAAGTTCTAAAGGATATTATAAAAATTATAACACAAATATTACTGAAAAGGTTTTAATAAATAATTTTGAATTTAATTCTACTCCTAGATTTCTCAATAACGGTTTAATTAGCGAAAAAAAACTGTTAATTAAAAATGTAAATTCAAGTGCTTCAAATTCACATAAATTCAAAAATAAAAATTCTTTAGATGTAATGCCTACACTCCAAGCAAATTATTTACTCCCTTTAATAAAAGAAACTAACAATTTAAGTAGTACTTTAATACCAAAATTATCTTTAAAATTTAGCACTCCTCATACAAAAGATATACGAAATACAGATAGACAAATTAATTATAATAATATTTACGATTTAAATCGATTAGGGGTAGATGATAGCAACGAAGGTGGAGTTTCACTCACTTATGGGTACGAATACTCTTTGACGGAAAAATCAAATTCAGTGGAGAAAATGAAATTTGGTCTAGCCAATAATTTAAGATTTGATGAAAATAAGGATTTACCAGCAAATTCTAATTTAGGCGATAAAGTTTCTGATTTTGTTGGTATATTTGAATACAATCCAAATCAAAATTTAAAGTTTGATTATGACTTTTCTATAAAAAATAATATGAGTGATAAAAATTATGAGCTTTATGGATTTGAATTTTATTTAAAAAATTTGACAACTAGGTTTGAATATTTAAATGAAAATAATAGTAATTTAAAAACTTCATATTTAAAAAATGAAACTCGGTTAGATATAAATAAGCAAAACAGTTTAACTTTTGAAACTAGAGAAAATAAAGAAAAAAGTTTTACAGAATTTTATAATCTAATCTATCAATATAAGATTGACTGTCTAACAGCAGCTATAGAATATAACAAAGAGTATTATAATGACCGAGATTTGAAACCATCAGAAAATTTATTTCTTAAATTATCAATTATACCACTCGGTGGTATGAATACTCCTAATTTAAAATGATTTTATTTAAGAAGATTTTTTTTTTAGTAACGATATACTTTTTGTCTATTAGTTCTAGTCTTTCAAACATCAATTTAAAAATCGTTATGAAAATTAATAATGAAATAATTACTTCATATGACATAGAACAGGAAAAAAATTATCTGTTAGCTTTAAACCCAAATTTAAGAGAAATTGATGAAATTCAATTATTTAAAATTGCAAAAAAATCTCTTACAAAGGAAATCATACGGAAAATTGAAATATTAAAATATAAAGAATTAAAATTAGAAAATCCTCAGATTGGAAATGTTTTAAATGGCCTTATTCGAAATTTAAATTTTTCTAACGAAAAAGAATTTAAAAATTATCTCAAAAACTTTTCTTTGACTATAGATGATCTTAAAAAAAAAATTGAAATTGAAAACGAATGGAAAAATATGATCTATTCGAAATATAAGAATAGCGTGAATATTGACAAAGAAGATCTTAATTTAAAAATTAAAAATTTTAATAAAAATAATTTCATTTTTGAATATAATTTGTCTGAAATTGTTTTCACAATAAAAAATAATGTAAATTATGAAAATGATTTACAAAAAATAGAGGATAGTATTAATAATAATGGATTTGAAAATACTGCAAATTTATTTAGTATTTCTGATAGTTCAAAATTAGGTGGTAAAATTGGTTGGGTTGCAAAAAAAAATTTGTCGTCTCAAATAATCACTAAATTAGAGAATTTAAATGAAAACCAGTATACTCCTCCAATTAAAGTAGGAAATAATATTTTAATTTTGAAGGTAAATAAGACTAGAAAACAACCAAATAAGATAGATAAACAAGCTGAATTAGATAAAATGATAATTATTGAAACTACAAATCAATTAGAAAAATTTTCAAATATTTTTTATAATAAAATAAAACTAAACGCAAAAATAAGTGAATTCTAAACCTATTTTAATTGTTCCTGGAGAACCTAAAAGTACTTTTTTTGAAATCCTTTTTAAATCGTTAAAATTGATTAAGATTAAAAGCCCATTGATTATTATCTGTAATAAAAAACTTTTATATAAAGAGATTAGAAGATTCAATTTTCGAAAGAAAATAGAAAAATTTGATCAAAAAATAATTAAGAACAAAAAAATTTATCTAATAAATATTTCAAATAATAGTCCACAAACTTACATACAAAAATGCTTCGACTATGCTTTTTCATTACTAAAAATAGGTTTAACAAATAAAT
This sequence comes from uncultured Pelagibacteraceae bacterium, assembly GCA_902609915.1. GTDB lineage: Bacteria > Pseudomonadota > Alphaproteobacteria > Pelagibacterales > Pelagibacteraceae > Pelagibacter. Next base: position 8,982 of record CACLTO010000008.1, on the reverse strand, counting down.
TCATCAATGGACCAATAAATAAAACTAAGACTCTAAAAAAAAAATATCTTGGTATTACAGAATATATATCTCATTCTTTTGATCAGAAAAAATTTGCTATGCTGATTTATAACCAAAAACTTTCTGTTTGTCCTATCACAACTCATTTACCTGTAAGTCAAATTTCAAAAAAAATAAATCGAAAATTAATAAGAGAAAAAATTATTATTGTTAACGACTTTTACAAAAAATTTTTAGGCATTAAGCCAAAAATAGCAGTTACTGGACTAAATCCGCACTGTGAAAGTGTACTTAATTTTAACGAGGATGAGGAAATCATTCTACCAACTATTAAATCATTAAAAAAAAAAATAAATGTTCAAGGCCCTTTTCCTGCAGATACTATTTTTTTAAGTAACAACAGAAAAAAATTTGACGTTATAGTAGGAATGTACCATGATCAAGTATTAGGACCTATTAAAACCCTCTTTGAATATAATGCGATTAACATCACTCTTGGTTTACCGTTTTTAAGAATTACTCCTGACCATGGGCCAAATGAAAAGATGATTGGTAAAAATAAATCTAATCCAATTAGTTTAATTAAAGCAATAAAGTTTTTAGATAAGAGATGATAAAGGCCAAAAAAAGCCTGGGTCAAAATTTTTTAGTTGATCAAAATATAATTGATAAAATAGTAAACATTGTAGAAATTAAGAATAAGAATATTTTAGAAATTGGTCCTGGAACAGGTAACCTAACGAAGGAAATATTAAAAAAAAGACCAAGTAAATTTTTAACAATTGAAAAAGATTATGATTTAGTAAAATTGCTTAGAGAAAAATTTGAGTCAAATATCAAAATTATAAATAAGGATATCTTAAAAATTGATGAAAATTATTTAAGCGATGAAACGTTGACTGTTTACGGGAATTTACCATATAATATATCTACTGAAATTTTAATAAAGTGGATACTCAACATCAATAAAAAAAAGATCTGGTTTAACTATCTCATTCTTATGTTTCAAAAAGAGGTTGCAGATAGAATTGTGTCTGATTATAACACTAAAAATTATGGTAGATTAACAATTTTAGCTAATTGGAGATTAAAAATTAAAAAAATTTGTGATATTTCACCCTCATGTTTCGTTCCAAAGCCTAAAATTAAAAGTACTCTTTTACTGTTCGAGCCAAAAATTAATTTTGTAAAATTTATGGATTCAAAAAATTTGGAAGAAATAACAAGAATTTTTTTTATGCATAGAAGAAAAATGATAAAGAAACCTTTTCTAAAATTATTTAATGGTAATCAGAATTTAGCTTTAAATATGGGGCTTGATCTAAAATTAAGACCTCAAAATTTAGATTTTGATACCTACTTTAATTTGACTAAAAAATATGAATTTTTAAGAAGTTAATTTTTCAACATGATTTCTTATATATTCGGGATCGTAATCCTTAGAGCCATTATTAATCTCAGCATTAATTAAATTTTTAATTTTCAAATAACAATTAATAAGATCGTCATTAATAACAACATAATCATAATTTATCCAATGAAGCACATCTCGCTCGAATTGTTCCATTCTCTCCTTAACAATAAGCTTTTCCTTTATATGTCTGTTTGATAATCTTTCTAGTAAAATTTCTTTACTTGGGGGAAGAATAAAAAAAGTAATTAATTTATAGTCTAATTTTTTATTTTTTATCTGATCAGCTCCCTGCCAATCAATATCAAATAGAATATTTCTTCCTTTGTTCAAAGAGTTAATAATTGGAGTTCTAGTAGTTCCATAATAATTTTTGAAAACTTTAGCATATTCCAAAAATTCTTGATTATTTATTAATCGTTTAAATTCTATATCATTTATAAAGAAATAATCTTTATTTTGTATTTCGCCTGGCCTAGGTTGTCTTGTTGTGTGAGAAATTGAAATTTCGAAATCTTCGTTTTCTGAAAGTAGGTTTACTAAAGTTGTTTTACCTGCTCCTGAAGGAGAAGATAGTATAACCATTATACCATCATTGGCTGAGGGCATTTTATCTTTTAGTTAGCTTTGCCTTCAATAAATTTAACTGCGTCGCCCACAGTCAAAATCTTTTCCGCCTCACTGTCAGAAATTTCAGAGCCAAATTCTTCTTCAAAAGCCATTACTAACTCAACAGTATCTAAACTATCGGCTCCTAAGTCATCTATAAAACTAGACTCTTCTGTGACTTTTGCCTCATCAATTCCTAAGTGATCTGCAACTATTTTTTTAACTTTACTTGAAACATCTTCTGACATATTGATCCTTTTTTTATTATAAATCGTTAATAGTTTAATTACTTAGATTGTCAAGCCATATACATGCCTCCATTTACATGCAATGTTTCTCCATTAATGTAATCTGATAGATTAGATGCTAAAAAGAGAACTGCATTAGCTACATCATCAGGCTCACCTAATTTAGCAGAAGGTATCCTAGAAATAATACTCTCTTTATGCTTTTTTTCAATTTTGTCTGTCATAACAGTTCTGATAAATCCAGGAGAAATACAATTAATATTAATATTTTTTTTTGCATATTCAATTGCTAAACTTTTAGACATTGCAATAATTCCTGCTTTAGAAGCAGTATAGTTTGATTGACCTAAGTTTCCTGTATGACCTACCACAGAAGTAATATTAATTATTTTTCCTCTTTTATTCTTCAACATCTTTTTAATAGCAAACTTGCACATTAAAAATGTTGAGGTTAAATTTATATCTATCACTTTTTTCCATTCCTCTAAGTTCATTCTAATAGCTAAATTATCATTTGTAATTCCTGCATTATTTATTATACAATCGATATTACCTTCAAACTCATTAGAAGCATTTTCTATAAAAGTTTCTATTTTATCACTTTGTGAAATATCAAACTTTAAAGTTTTGACATTATTAAAATTTTTTTTTAATTCTTCTAACTTTTCAATTTTGGTACCTGATGCCAATATATTAGCTTCAAGTTCAGAGAGTTTTTTAATAATAGAATTTCCTATACCACCTGTGGCACCTGTTACAATAATATTTTTATTTTTCAAATCATTCATATCTTTAAACTTTCTACATCTGATTGATTATTAATTGAAGTGATTTTTACATTTTTATCTATTCTTTTTACCAATCCCGATAGAACTTTACCTGGTCCAATTTCAACAAATTGATCTACGCCATATCTGATCATGTTAATTATACTTTCTCTCCACCTTACTCGCTTTTCTATTTGATTAATAAGTAAGCTTTTTAAGTCATCAGAATTTAAAACTTTATCAGCAGTAACATTTGAAATTAATGTGTTGTTTGACTCTTTAAAATTTATTTTTTCAAATTCTTTTTTCATTACCTCAGTTGCTTTGGACATTAATTTACAGTGAAAAGGAGCGCTTACTGGAAGTTTGATATTTTTTATTTTTTCATTTTTTAAAAATATACTTATTAATTCTAAATCTTTGACTCTGCCACTTAATACAGTTTGTCCATCTGAGTTATCGTTTGAGATTTGTGCTTCAAATGTTTTTTTATTATCTTTTAAAATTTTTTCAATAGTTTCAATTTTAGTACCTAAAACGGCTAGCATCCCACCCTCTCCTCTTGGAACTGCGTTCTGCATAGCGTTGCCTCTTACTCTTAATATTTTTATTGTTTTATCAAAATCAAGATATCCGGCACACGACAAAGCAGTATATTCACCTAATGAATGACCAGCAAAATATTTTGCTTCATTTAAATTTATATTAAATTCATTTTTAATAACTTGAAATATAGAGTAACTAATCAAAAAAATTGCAGGTTGAGTATTTGCAGTAAGATCTAAATCCTCTTTTGGACCCTCTAATATAATCTTTGAAATATTTAGACCTAAAGAATCATTAGCCTCTTTAAACAATTTTTTTACAATCTCATATCTATCAAAAAACTCTTTTCCCATTCCAACTATTTGTGAACCTTGACCGGGGAAAATTACTGAAAACATTTAAAAAATAAATTTATTTTTTTTTTACTATTGTAATTGAGCATTTATAATAGTATATCCTCACTTTTTATTAAAGAAATAATATGAACTTATACGAACATACAATCATAGCGAGACAAGATACATCCCCATCAGAAATAAAACAATTAACTGATAAGTATTCAAAAATCGTAGAAAAAAACGAGGGCGAAATAATAAAAACAGAAAATTGGGGTTTATTAAATTTGTCTTATTTAATTAAAAAAAATAGGAAAGGTAGTTATATTCACTTCAAAATTAAAGGAGATGGTAAAGTAATCAAGCAGCTTGAAAAGAATGAGACTATAGATAAAAAATTATTAAGACATTTGACTGTGAAAGTAAAAAAATTTGACCTCGATACAAACTATTTCTCAAAAAATGAAGATATAGAAAAGTTTGATAAAAAAATAAAGAACTAGTCATGCCAAAAAAACAAAGTGGAAATAAAAGAAATAAGCAAAGTAATTTTGCCAAATTAAGTATCTTTCAACCAAACAAATACAAATTCAAAAAAACTTGTCCGCTTTCTGTGAAAGGTGCTCCTAAGGTCGACTATAAAAATATAAAGCTACTTAAAAAATATATCTCAGAAAATGGCAAAATTCTTCCATCTAGGATCACAAATGTTTCACAAAAAAAACAAAGAGAGTTATCAGTGTCAATTAAAAGAGCTAGAAATCTAGCCTTAATATAATGAAAGTAATTTTGCTAGAAAATTTGAAGAGAATTGGATCTATTGGAGAGATTATTGATGTTAAAAGAGGATTTGCTAGAAATTTCTTAATTGCCAATAAAAAGGCCCTTTACGCATCTAAAGAGAACATCAAACAAGTAGAAAAAATTAAATCTGAATTATCAAAAAAAGATATTGAGAAGAAACAAGAAGCTAAAAAAATTTCTGAAAAAGTTAATAAAAAAGAATACAGTGTAAAAAAATTAAGTACTGAAAATAATGAATTATATGGATCAGTTAAACCAACTGAAATATCGAAATTAATATTTGAAGATAGTAAGATAGAAATTAAACCATCAATGATACAGCCTATTAAAGAAATAAAATCCCTGGGTAAATTTAAAGTAAAAATTTCTTTGCACTCTGAAGTTGATGCTGAAATAACAATCAATGTATCATCTGCTGAGACTATTCAATAATTATACAATTTCATCCACAGCTTTATTTTAATTTAAAACTTTTGTAATTTTCTGTAAAGTATCATCATGGAAAAGAATTTAAGTATTGTTAAAGAAAACTTTAAAGAATTACCAAACAATATAGAGGCCGAACAATCTGTAATAGGCTCAATTTTAGTAATTAATGAAATTTTTGATGAGATAAATACTATAGTTTCAAGTGTTAACTTTTATGATCCTATGCATCAAAAAATTTTCAATGCTATTGAAAGTATGATTTATAAAGGTTTGCTTGCAAATCCAATTACACTAAAAAACTATTTTGAAAACGAAAAAGATGAAATTGATATCCCAGAATACTTAGTGAAAATTACAAAGTTTTCTTCATCAACCAGACAAGCAATTGAATATTCAAAAATAATTTATGATATGTTTGTCAGAAGAGAATTGATCAAAATTTCAGATCAAATAGTTGATGATGCAAAAGAAAATGACCTTGATATTACGGGTCAAAATATTATTGAAAATTCTGAAAAACTTCTCTACGATTTAGCTGAAAAAGGAACATTTAGTTCATCATTAATAAAATTTGATGATGCCATGAAACAAACTATCGAAATGGCTTCAGCAGCATATAAAAATGAAGGTGGGATAGTTGGTGTTCCAACAGGGCTAAGAGACTTAGATGATAAATTAGGAGGACTTCATCAATCAGATTTAGTAATTATTGCTGGTAGACCCTCAATGGGTAAAACATCACTTGCAACTAATATAGCTTTCAATGCCGCTCAAAATATTCAAGAAAGTGGCTCAAAATCGTCTGTAGCTTTTTTTTCATTAGAAATGTCATCAGAACAACTTTCGACAAGAATTATTTCTGAACAAGCAAGAATAGGATCTAATGATATCAGACGAGGAAGAATTTCAGATGAACAATTTGACCAATTTTTAGAAACCTCTAAAAATATCTCTGAACTTCCATTATATATAGACGAAACACCGGCAATAAGCATTGCCGCGATGAGTAATAGAGCCAGAAGAATTAAAAGACTTCATGGTTTAGATTTAATTGTCGTAGATTATATTCAATTAATGAAAGGTTCTTTAAACAACAAAGATGGGAGAGTTCAAGAAATTTCTCAAATTACACAAGGGTTAAAAGCTATTGCTAAAGAATTAGGTGTTCCAGTCCTCGCATTGTCACAACTCTCAAGACAAGTTGAGCAAAGAGATGATCATAAACCACAGCTTGCTGACTTAAGAGAATCGGGTTCTATTGAACAAGATGCCGATGTTGTTATGTTTGTTTATAGAGAGGGATATTATCTTCAAAGAAAAGAGCCTAGAGAAGCGACAGTTGAGCATGCAGAATGGCAAGCAAAAATGAATGAGGTTGCTCATTTAGCTGAAATTATAATAGGTAAACAGCGACATGGTCCCATCGGTAAAGTGACTCTTGAGTTTGAGGAAAGATTTACAAAATTTAAGGATACTCAAAATAATTAATTTACAATATAACAGGTTAAATGATTAATCATTTATACCATAATACAATCTTAAAAAATCCAAGATCTATTTTAATTATTTTATTAATTGCTTTAATTAGCTTTGGATATTACTCAAAAGATTTTAGGCTTGATGCATCATCTGAAACACTGTTGATTGAGGGTGATCCTGACCTTGAGTACTTAAAAGAAGTAACAGAAAGGTATGGTTCAAAAGATTTTTTGGTTTTAACTCATACACCTAATGATGGTATGGTAACCGACAGCGCAATTAACAATCTCCTAAGTTTAAAATATAAACTTCAAAGCTTAGATTGGGTACATAGTGTTGTTACTCTTTTAGACATACCACTATTAGATAATTCTGATGCACCTCTTCAGCAGAGACTTGCAAATTTTAAAACTCTAAAAGATGAAGGTGTGGATAAAGAAAGAGGTTTTAAAGAAATTTTAGCAAGTCCTGTTTTTAGAAACTTTGTTATAAGTGAAGATGGTAAGACAAGTGGAATTATTGTTAATATTAAAGAAAATGAAAAATTAAAAGATATTGAAAATAAATCTGATAAGGAAATACAAATATTTAGGGATCAAATTAAAAAAAATAATCATAATAATATCTTAGAAATTAGAGAAGTAATCAAAAGCTACGATGACATAGGTAAAATTTATTTAGGTGGTATACCAATGATAGCTGATGATATGATGAGTTTTATTAAAAGCGATATCATTATTTTTGGACTAGGTGTACTTGCATTTATTATTGCAACATTATGGTTTGTTTTTCGAAATTTAATTTGGATTATTGTCCCGATAAGTAGTTGTTTTTTCTCAGTCATAATTATGATGGGTTTATTAGGTCTCATCGGTTGGAAAGTTACAATAATTTCGTCAAACTTTATCGCTTTGATGTTAATTCTAACGATGGCGATGAATATTCATATGAGCACTAGATTTATACAATTAAGAAAACTTTATCCAAATAAAAATAACCACGAAATAATCTCTTTAACTACAAAAAAAATGTTCTGGCCAATTCTCTACACTGCTTTAACGACTATTATTGCCTTTTTATCTTTAGTATTTAGTGAAATTAAACCAGTCATTGATTTTGGTTTAATGATGACTTTTGGATTAATTACATCTTTTATGATTACTTTTACATTGCTTCCTAGCCTATTAAGTTTTGTAAAAGACAATAACACTTTTGTGAAAGATAATGCTGACTCCAAAATAACTTCTTCTTTAGGAAAAATTTCTATCAATTTTAAGAATCAAATTTTTATAATAACTGGGATTGTAATTATTTTAAGCATAATCGGCATTAGCAAACTGGAAGTTGAGAATAGTTTTATTAATTATTTTAGTAAAAAAACAGAAATTTATAAAGGTATGAAATTAATTGATGAAAAACTGGGTGGAACAACTCCTCTAGAAGTAATTTTAAAATTTCCAGGTAAAAAAGAGGAAAAATTAGATGAGGATGATGAATTTGAAGATTGGGGAGACGAAGAAAAAAATGATGAGAAATATTGGTTCACAAAAGACAAAATAGAGATAATTTCTCAAATACATAATTATCTTGATAATCTTTCTGAAACAGGAAAAGTCTTATCATTTTCATCAATAGTTGATGTTGCAACTCAACTAAATAATAACAAACCTCTTGGAACATTAGAGATGGGTGTTTTGTACACTAAAATTCCTGAAAATATCAAAACTGAAATAATTGACCCATATATTTCAATAAAAGATAACGAGGCTCGAATAAGTTTGAGAATTATCGACTCTCAAAAAGATCTTAAAAGAAATGAGCTAATCAAAAAAATAAATTATGACCTGCAAAATGAATTCGGATTAAACAATGATCAATACAAATTAGCTGGGGTAATGATCTTATTTAATAATTTATTACAAAGCTTGTTTAAATCTCAAATTCTTACGTTAGGACTTGTTATGCTGGGTATTTTTGGAATGTTTGTTATCTTATTTAAGAACATCAAATTATCTTTAATTGGAGTTGTCCCAAACTTTATCGCAGCATTTTTCATTTTAGGAATAATAGGTATGCTGGAGATACCCTTAGATATGATGACTATCACAATTGCTGCTATTACAATAGGTATAGCTGTTGATAACAGTATACATTATATCTATAGATTCAAAGAGGAGTTCAACAAAATTAACGACTATAAAAAAACTTTAAAAACTTGTCATTCAACAGTTGGTGTTGCAATCTTAAACACTTCTATAACAATTGTATTTGGTTTTTCTATTTTAGTTTTATCTAAATTCATACCTACAATCTATTTTGGAATATTCACTGGATTAGCTATGTTGTTAGCAATG
>CACLTO010000007.1 GCA_902609915.1 uncultured Pelagibacteraceae bacterium | reverse complement strand
ACTAGTCAATCTTGGAAAGATAAAAATACTGGTGAAAAAAAAGAAAAAACTGAATGGCACCGTGTAGTTGTATTTAATGAAGGATTAGTTAATGTTGTTCAACAATATTTAAAAAAAGGTGCTCAAATTTATATTGAGGGACAATTAACAACGAGAAAATGGAAAGATGAACAATCTGGACAGGATAAATACTCAACTGAAATAGTTATTCAAGGATATAACTCATCTTTAACTATGCTTGGCGGTGGTAATTCAGGTAGCAGTATTGCAAATGACAATTCACAAATATCAAATAATTCAGAGGATTTATCGCAAGTACAAAATGATATGGATGACGAAATTCCATTTTAACCTTTATGGAAAAAGACGAAGTATCTTCAGATAAAAACATAAAATTAATTTCAATGCATGATGAGATGAGTTCATCTTATCTCTCATATGCAATGAGCGTAATTGTAAGCAGAGCTCTACCGGACATAAGAGATGGCCTTAAACCAGTTCACAGAAGAATACTTTATGCTATGTATAAAGGTGGTTACGATTGGTCAAAACAATTTAGAAAATCTGCAAGAATTGTCGGTGATGTTATTGGTAAATATCATCCTCATGGAGATCAATCTGTTTATGATGCTTTAGTTCGAATGGTTCAAGATTTTTCAATGAGTTTACCACTCGTAGAAGGTCAAGGTAATTTTGGATCTATAGATGGTGATCCTGCCGCTGCAATGAGATATACAGAGACTAGACTTTCAAAAGTCTCTCAATTTTTAATTGATGACATTGAAAAGAATACAATAGAATTTAAAAGTAATTATGATGAAACAGAAAAAGAGCCATCTGTTTTACCAGCGCAATTTCCGAATTTACTTGTAAATGGAGCAGGTGGTATTGCTGTAGGAATGGCAACTAGTATTCCACCACATAATTTAGGTGAAATCATAAATGGAACGTTAGCTTTAATTGATAACAAAGACATTAAGATAAAAGAATTAATGAAACATATCCCAGGACCTGATTTCCCAACTGGAGGAATAATTATTGGGAAAGATATAATAAAACAAGGATATAATAATGGTAGGGGCTCTTTTAAAATCCGAGGAGAAATACTTAATGAAACGCAAAAAAATGGACGCGATAGACTGGTAATTAAGTCAATTCCCTATCAAGTTAATAAATCTGTGCTTAATGAAAGAATTGCTCAATTAGTTAGAGAAAAAAAAATAGAGGGTATAAGAGATATACGTGACGAGTCTAATAGAGAGGGTATCAGAGTTTCAATTGATTTAAGGTCGGGTGTAGAGCCAGAAACCATTAAAAGACAATTATATAAAAATACACAAATTGAAAGTTCTTTTGGTTTTAATACTTTAGCTATAGTTGATGGCAAACCAAAAACCTGCAATTTAAAAGATTTTTTAGAAAATTTTTTAACTTTTAGAGAAAGTGTAATTCTAAAAAAAACAAAATTTGATTTAAAAAAAGCAGAGGAAAGAGCGTATATACTTATTGGGTTATCTGTTTCTGTTGAAAATTTGGATAAAGTTATAAAGATTATACGAGGATCAAAAACCCCAATTGATGCTAAAAAACTTTTATTAAACACTAATTGGAAAATTAATAAATCTCAAAAAACTATATCTTTAATTGAAAATAAAAAATCTAAAAATTTATATAGTTTATCCTCGTCTCAAGTTGATGCTATTCTTGAATTAAGATTACAAAAATTAACTGCACTCGGTATAAATGAAATTGAACTTGAAATTAAAAAGTTATCTGAATTTATTATAAAATTAAAAAAAATAATTTCTTCTAAAAAAGAATTATTAAAAGTTATTAGTAATGAGTTAAAAGATATCAGAGAAAAATATGCGATTCCTAGGAGAACAAAAATAATTGATGCTATTTTAAATTACGATATTGAGGAAACAATACAAAAAGAAACAGTTCTTATAACTATTACTCTTCAAGGTTATATCAAAAGAGGTTCACTAAAAACAGTTAAAATTCAAAAAAGAGGTGGTAAGGGAAAAACTGGTATTACAACAAGAAATGAAGATTCAGTCATTCAAACTTTATCAGTTAATACTCATACTTCGGTTCTTTTTTTTTCAACCGAAGGTTTAGTTTACAAGATAAAAGCGTGGAAAATTCCAGAGGGATCAGCTTCTTCAAAAGGTAAATCATTATTTAATATCTTGCCACTCAAAAATCACCAATCAATAAGTTCAATCATGCCGTATCCTGAAAGCGATGATGACTCTAAAAAGTATCAGATAGTCTTTGCAACTTCAAAAGGTAAAATTAGAAAAAATAGTTTAGAGGATTTTTCATCCATTAATACTTCGGGCAAAATAGCAATGAAACTTGACGGTGATGACAAGATTATAGGTGTAAAGATCTGTAAGGATGATCAAGATATAATTCTGAGCACTAAATTTGGTAAGTGTATAAGATTTGAGTCAAAAAAATTAAGAATTTTTAAGGGTAGATCGTCAAAAGGTATTAAAGGGATTGAGTTGGCCTCAAACGATGAAATAGTATCTTTATCAATTATTGATAATAATAAAATTAAGAAAAATGGAAAAAATAAGGACGATAAATCTGAATTAATTGCTAAACAAAAATTTATTTTATCAATAAGTGAAAATGGATTCGGTAAAAAAACTTCACATTATGATTACAGAACTACAAATAGAGGAGGCAAAGGGATAATTGGAATAGTAAACTCGCCAAGAAATGGCAATATTGCATCCTCATTTCCAGTATATGAGGGTGATGAAATAATGATTTCGACCAACAAAGGAAGAGTTATAAGGTTGGCTGCGAAAGAAATTAGAACAGCAGGAAGAAATACCCAAGGAGTAAGAATTATCAAGTTATCTGGTGATGAAAAAGTTGTTACAGCAATTAAAATTGATGATAATTTATTGTAATGTTGAAAACAGCAATCTATCCTGGAACGTTTGATCCGATTACTTTTGGTCACATAGATGTAATTAAAAAATCTTTAAAATTATTTGATAAAATTGTTGTAGCTATCTCAGATGGAGAAAATAAAGATTATTTATTTAATATAGAAGAAAGAATTGAAATTGTGAGGAATGCTCTTTTTAAAGATTTAAAAATGAATAAAAAGAAGATAACTATAATCTCATTCAAGTCTCTGACAACCACTTTATGTAAAAAATACAATTCCAATATAATCTTAAGAGGATTAAGAGCGGTTTCAGATTTTGAATATGAATTTCAACTAGCTGGCATGAATAGAAAGCTTAACAACAATATAGAAACAATATTTTTAATGTCAGATGTAGAAAATCAAATTATATCTTCAAAATTTGTAAAAGAAATTGTTAAACTTAAGGGGGACATAAAAAAGTTTACTACAAAAAATACAATAAAAGCACTAAAAAATAAATATGAGTAAGTTTTTAATTAAAATAATAACTATACTCTTATTTTTAACCAATATATCGTTTACGGAGGAGAACATTATGATATTAAAATTAAAAGATGGTGATGTAAAAATTGAGTTATTTGCTGATACAGCGCCAAATCATGTAAAAAGAATTAAGGAATTAGCAGATAAAGGAAAGTATGACAATGTTGTATTCCACAGAGTGATTGACGGATTTATGGCTCAAACGGGCGATGTTAAGTTTGGTAATTCTAGTTTAAATGATTTTGATTTAAGAAGAGCTGGACAGGGAGGCTCCGATTTACCTGATCTAAAACAGGAATTTAGTAATTTACCTCATGATCGAGGAACCTTATCAATGGCTAGATCATCTGATCCAAATAGTGCGAATAGCCAATTTTTTATTTGTTTTAAACCAGCTCCATTTCTTGATAAGCAATACACCGTCTTTGGTAAAGTTATTGCAGGTATGGAGTTTGTAGACAAAATAAAAAGAGGTGATGAAAATAACAATGGATTAGTCACAGATCCTGATAAAATTATAAGTTTTAAAACTCAATAATATTTTAGATTAAATTGAAAAAATTTGAATTTGAAATTTTAAAAAAAGATAAATTTGCTAGATTAGGTTTAATAAAAACGCATAGAGGTAACATCGATACTCCTACCTTTATGCCAGTTGGGACACAGGCTACAGTGAAAGCTTGTACTATTGACGATATAAAAAAAACAGGCTCTCAAATTATTCTATCAAATACATATCATCTAATGATAAGACCAGGAATGGAAAGAGTACGTGATGCTGGTGGTCTTCATGAGTTTATGAATTGTGATCTTCCTATTCTTACTGATTCTGGAGGATTTCAGGTGATGTCATTATCTAAAATAAATAAAATTGATAAAGAGGAAGGAGCAATTTTCAATTCTCATGTTGATGGTAAAAAGTTTTATTTAAGCCCCGAAGAAAGCATTAAAATTCAATTAGGTCTTAATTCAGATATAGTGATGATAATGGATGAGTGCCCAAAAAAAACTAATGATTATGAAATTATAAACAAATCAATGCATCTTTCTTTATATTGGGCTGAAAGATCAAAGAAGGCTTTTGGTAATAATCCTCATAAAGCTTTATTTGGAATCATTCAAGGAGGTTTATTTAAAGACTTGAGACTTAAATCTTTAGAGGGTTTATCAAAGATTGGATTTGATGGTTATGCTCTGGGAGGTTTAGCCGTGGGAGAAACTCAAGAGGAAATGTTTGATGTTTTGGATAATATAAAAGAATACATGCCTAAAGATAAGCCTCATTATTTAATGGGCGTTGGAACCCCAAGTGATATTTTGGGTGCTGTAAAAAGGGGAATCGATATGTTTGATTGTGTATTGCCAACTAGGTCAGGTCGAACTGGCCTAGCTTTTACATGGGAGGGAAGAGTAAATATCAAAAATAACAAATACCAAAGTGATAACAGTCCCTTAGATCCTAACTGTTCAAATTTCAATCTAAACAAATATTCAAAAAATTACTTAAATCATCTATTCAATACTAATGAAATTTTGGGCTCAATGCTGCTTACATTGCATAATATAAATTTCTACCAAGAGTTAATGAGGGCTATTAGAAAGAATATCAAAAATGACACATTTGATGAATTTCACAATAAATACATAGATAAATTGTAATTAGATAACTTTTTTTTACAAATTCGTGTTTGAAATATTTAGATAATTCTGTATATACAATTTTATCTTAAGTAACATTTGTGGGCCCTTAGCTCAGTTGGTAGAGCAATTCCCTTTTAAGGAATGGGTCGATGGTTCGAGTCCATCAGGGCTCACCATTAACCAATAAATTCAATCTTAATATTCAGTGTGTAAAAGCATTTTTTAAAAAATGATGTTTTTTTCGTGCACATTCTTTGCACACAATGAAATTTGATAGTTAAAAACTAGTTTTTTTAACTCTTATATATAATTTATAAAAAGTGTAAGGTAAGTGTATGGCTAAAGATTGGAGAGATGATCCAAGATTCAAAATGTCTGAAAAAGAAAAAAGAAAAGCTAAAACTTCAGAGAAAAAGGAATGGCAATTTTTTTTATGGACACTTTTTATATTGTTTAAGATATATGTAATTTATAATTGGATTAATAATTGAATCTTTAATTATGATGAACAAAATTATTTTTAAAAGATTAATTATTGCTGAAGTTTTTTTAGGTATAATTGGACTTTGGAAATACCTTTCATATCCATATTCTTTGGCACCAGAGGATCTCAAAAATGCAATGAGGATGTATGATGAAATAGCTCCAGCTGGAGATAATTTCACATTGATAATCGGTTTATTAGTTCTGTTTGGTTACTTTTTCTCGCTATTTTTACTATATAGATTTAAAAAATTGGGTAGACAAATTTATATACTTGTAACAGCTCTAGCTATATTGATAGTTTTTTCATTTGGATATGTGGTTTTTGACCCATTAGAATATTTAATTGAAGGATCAAGTTTGATCTTAAGTGGATTTATTATTTCAGTTTCTTATTTTTCTAAATTGGAAAAAGAATTTAAATAATTATGTTGGAATAATTAGGGTCGGGTGATTAGCTTGTAAATTGAAGATATAAAAGGAATCCTCCCAGCAAGTAATTTCTCCGCACAGATTCGAACACACCTCTCACCTTTAACAAAATTTAATTGGTGTGCACAGAGTGTGTAAAAAAATTTTATAAAGAATGTTGATTCTTTTTGAGCACATTCTGTGCAAACTGAATGAATTTAAGCAAAATTAAGTATTTTTTTAACTCTTAAATCTTTCTCCGAAAAGGTGTACGGTGAAAGTACAGTTTATTTTAACTTATGAACAAATCTTTATTTATAAAAATTAGGCTGAGGTGATGAGGAAGAAAAAATCTACAATGAATATTTGGATTTTGTTCATCATATTTTTTTTATTATGGCAGCTTTTCAAGTTTGGTGTTTTAAGAGATGGTTTCAAAAACGAAAAAAAAGAGATGACACCAGAAGAAACAATAGAAATGATTGAAAGGTTAAAAAAATATAAGGAGAAAAATAAAAACGAAAAATAATGTCATTATTAAAGTGGTTAGAAAAGACTAGGTCGGGGTGATGAAGAGGAAAACAAAAAAACAAATAGAATTATTAAAAAATAAAGCCTCTTTGGGAGACCCTTCCTCACTGCATGAATTAGCATTTTATCATCAGGCCGGTATGTACGTTGAACAAGATTATAATAAAGCCTTGCAGCTTTGGAAAAAAGCAGCCAATAAAGGTTTTGGACCAGCTTACCATAATCTAGTTTCAGTATATTACAATGGACTAGGTGTAAAACCTAACAACAGAAAAGCATACGAGTATTTACTTCTTAGTATAAAAAAAAAACATCATCTTCGAGCTGAATCCTTAGGTTTTCTTGCACAGAAATTTTATATGGATGGTTTATTGCGTAAAAGAAATTTGAAAATGGGACTTAAGTACCATAAACAAGCTGCAAAAGAGAATTACCTTCCATCACAATTCAATGTAGCAGCTATGTATGATAAAGAATTTGATTTAGAACCTGGTGTAAAAAAAAATAATAAAATTGCTTTTTATTATCATAAAATGGCTGCAAAAAAAAACTTTGTACCTTCTATTTTCAGAGTTGCAATGGAATATTTACGTGGTGAAATTGTTAAAAAGAATCCTAAAGAAGCACTAAAACTATTTAAAAAAGGTCTTAAACTTAGAAATTTGGATATGTTAAGATCACTTGGTTACAAAAATGCAGAAGTGGGCTCTAAAATGATTAATACATGGAAATCTATTATCAGAAAAGGATTAAAGAAGAGTGGGGACGAACAATAACTTGCTCAGAAAGCAAATACTCAACAAATTAATTGCACACCATTGATTTGAGCACACAACTTAATTTGTAGAAAATTTCATCAGTGTGCACAGAGTGTGCACAGAGTGTGCAAAGAAGTGTGTAAACTGTTAAAAAGACTCCATTAAAATAACCAGATTTTTGTGCACATTTTTTGCACACCATAAAAAATTCCATAAACAGGGAACTTCACTTCGTTTAAAGTGCTTTTAAGGAATGGGTCGATGGTTCGAGTCCATCAGGGCTCACCACAAATTGTTTAAGATGCTTTAATAGGTGGATACTTAATTGTTATTTCATTAATCCACTGATTTATCATTTTTATTCTATTATCGGCAGATGGGTGAGTACTTAAAAATTCGGGTTGAGCTTTGCCTTTATTTTGCTCTTTCATTCTTTCCCATATTTTTTTAGTCTCTCGTATGTCATAGCCAGAGAGAGAAGAAAAAATCATACCCAAATAATCAGCTTCGCTCTCTTGTTTTCGATTAAAGGGGTTCATAATTCCTATTTGTGATAATAAACCAACTGTATTCATTCCTGTAACTCGATTGACACTAGATAATTTTCCACCACTCAAAATATCTATAACTTGAGTTCCAGTATTTAATAAAACTCCTCTGCTGGCTCTTTCGACGGAGTGTTTAGCAACCGCATGAGCAATTTCATGACCCATTACAGCAGCTAAACCATTGGTGTTTTTAGTAACATCTAACATGCCGCTATAAACAGCTATTTTGCCGCCTGGCATACACCATGCATTCTTAATTTTTTTATTATCGATTAATATATATTCCCAATCAAAATATGTTGTTGGGTCTGGGATATTTGATTTTTCAAAATAAATTGATATCGCATTTTCCATTTTTTCACCGATTGCTTTTATTTCATTAAGAGATTTAGAGTCTTTAATTAATTTTTCTTTTTCTTTTATTTTTTCATAAATTTGAGCAGCTTGAGCATTTAATTTAGCTTCAGGTATGATTTTTAATTGCTTTCTCTCAGTAATTGGTGCCGTAGAGCAAGCGTTCATAACAAATCCACAACAACTACAACCTACATATGTTAAAAATTTTCTTCTATCCATTCTTATTAGACCTTGATATTATATTGATTTATGAATCTAAATAATAAAATATTAATATTATTATTCATAATAGCAATAACTTTTGTAATATATTCAAGTTTTAAATAATGGCAAAGTCAAAAAAAAAAAAATCAATAAGCTTACTTCTTAGAAATTACTTCATAACAGGTGTAGTGGTTTTAATACCTATTGGTTTTACATTATATCTTAGTAAAATTTTAATAGGAATTTCATCTAAAGTAATTCCAACAAATATAAATCCTAATAATTATTTGCCATTTGCAATTCCTGGAATTGAAATTATTATCTCGATAATTTTTATAACTATAGTAGGTGGTTTATCTTTATCTTTCTTAGGCAAACGAATCCTTAAACTAATTGATGATTTATTTAAAAGAATTCCAGTTTTAAGAACTATTTACTCTGCAATAGTTCAAATGACAGAAACATTTTCTAACAAAGATGAAAATGGTAAAAAAAGTGTTGTTCTAGTAGAATATCCTAGAAAAGGTGTTTGGGCTGTTGGTTTTGCAACAAAAGAAAATAAGGGTGAGATGGCAGAAAAAACAAACAAAAAATTAATCAACGTTTTTGTTCCTACAACGCCAAACCCTACCAGTGGTTTTTTACTCATGTTTCCTATTGATGAAGTTATATATCTAAATATGACATTCGAGGAAGCATCTAAATTTATTGTATCTGCAGGAACATCGACAGGTAAGAATTAGGCAATATCATTAATTATATCGGCTCTATCGTACAATTTAATTAATGGTTTGAATTTACTTATATCTTCATTATGATTTTCAATTCTTCTGATTTCTTTTTCAGCCAAAATAAAAAGATTATGATTATGAACTGGATCAGCTAACTTAAAGTTTTTAATTCCACTTTGTTTAAAACCTAAAATGTCTCCAAAACCTCTTAATTTCATATCCTCTTCGGATATTTTGAAGCCATCATTAGAGTCTTTTAATATATTAATTCTTTTTTTTGCATTATCGCTTAGATTTGATTTAAACATTAAAATGCATGATGAATCTTTACTTCCTCTTCCAACTCTGCCTCTTAGTTGATGCAGCTGAGATAAACCAAATTTATTTGCATTTTCAATAATTATTACATTTGCATTTGGAAAATCTATACCAACCTCAATTATGGTTGTCGAAACTAAAATCTTAAACTCATTTTTTAAGAATTTGTTTAGGATTATTTCTTTTTCTTCAGCTGTGGTTTTTCCGTGAAGTAGAAAAACCTCTTTAGGAAATAATTTACTTAAATATTCAGATTTTTTAATTGCAGAGGAATGATCAATTTTTTTAGATTCTTCAATTAAAGGGCATACCCAAAATACTTGATTACCTAGTTTGATTTCTTTTTTTACAAATTTTATTACATCATCAATTTTATTTTCATTTTTACTATAAGTTTTAACAGGTTTACGAATATTTGGTTTTTCACGAATAATTGAAAGATCCATATCGCCGTATATTGTCATTGTTAAGGTACGTGGGATAGGTGTTGCAGTCATTAAAAGAACATCACAATCTTTTCCAGCTTTATCAGATAACTTTTTTCTTTGACTTACTCCAAATTTATGTTGCTCATCAATTATTATTAATCCAAGTTTTTTAAATTCAACTCTTTTTTGAAAAAGTGCATGTGTTCCAAAAATTATATCAATTTGTTTATTGGATAATTTATTGAGGATTACTTTCTTATCTTTATAAGAAGATTTTCCTGAAATTAATTCAATCTTAATATTTCTGGAAAATATTTTTTTAGCTAAAAGAAAATGCTGTCTAGCTAGTATTTCAGTCGGTGCCATTACTGCTACCTGAAAGCCTGAATTAATTGTATTAAATGCAGAAAGCAAAGATACTATTGTTTTTCCACTTCCTACATCGCCCTGAAGTAACCTAAACATTTTATTTTCAGAACATAAATCTTTATTTATTTCACTTAATGTTTTATTTTGGTCTTTTGTTAATGAAAAATTAAGCTTAGATATAATTTCATTTTGTTTATTAATATTAAAATTTTTTTTTGTTTTTTTAACTTTCTTTATCTTTTTTCTTATTTCAGAGTTTACTAAAAAAGTGGAAAAAATTTCGTCATAAGCGAGTCTTTGATAAAAACTTTCTTTAAATTTACCAATATTTTCTGGTTCATGTAATTTTTTGATAGAGTCATTCCAACTTATATCGTTAAATTTTTTTAATATATCTTTTGAATGCCATTCTTCAATTTCAGGTAAATTATTTATTATTTGTAAAATTATCTTATTATAAACTTTTTCACTAATACCCTCAGTTAATGAATAACTATTGTGCTTTTGTTTAATTATCGAAGAGTCCTCTGAAATATATTTTGGATTTGTTAATTGATATTTATTTCTAAAATATTTAATTTTTCCACTAACAGTAACCTCTTTTCCAATAGGTAATATTTTTTTGATATAACCCTCATAACTGTTAAAAAAAACACAATCTATCTCACCAGTATCATCTTTGCATAAAACTCTATTGGGTAAGTTTCTAATTCTTGGGAATGAGTATTTGAGAGGAATTATGGTTATTGTCTGTATTTCATCTATTTTTAAATCTATTATTTTAGATGATAAACTTCTATCAGTGAAAGATTTTGGTAATTTCCATAATAAATCAAAAATAGTATTGACCTTTTTTTTCTTTAATAAATTTGAAGTTTTGGTTCCTACACCTTTTAGTAAACTGAGATCAGACAATAAGTATTCAAAATTTCTTTTCATATCTTTAAACTAATATTATATTCTTATTATGACTGCTCATATAGAACAAATTAAAAAAAAAATTATTTACAGATCAAATTATCGTGGCACAAAAGAAATGGATAAACTTCTAGGTGCATTCACAAGAAAATATTTAGATCAATTAAACGAAGAAGATCTTAATCAATTAATAAAACTTTTAGAGATTGATGATAATAATCTTTATAATTTCTACAATGGTTTAAACACAGAAATTCAATTTGAGGATAATAAGATTAATAATTTATTTAAAAATTTTAAATATTAAAACTTTTGATGGCGGAGAGACTGGGATTCGAACCCAGGAAAGAGTTGCCCCTTTGCCGGTTTTCAAGACCGGTGCTTTCAACCGCTCAGCCATCTCTCCGTAAGCAAGGTTTTATAAGTATAATTTTAAATTTCAACAAAAAAGAGAACATGTGATTTATGAAATTAACTCTTTAGTTCTAGTCTAGTTCTAGTTATTTTATTCTATTAATTTTTTATTAAGACAAACAAGTTGATATGAAAATTACTGCTGAAACTAAATGCACAATTTTAGCTATTTCAATAGAAAAAGATTTAAGGAATTGGATAAAAGATGAATTGCTGAATACAAATAGATTAAAAAATTTAGTTGATATTAAAATTATAGAAAGATTAAAGATTAAAACTGAAAATAATTCAGACGATAATGATGATGAACTGATTAATGGTGCAGATTTTTCTGAATGTTACGATATACTTAACCAGCATAAAAATTTATTAACAAAAGAGTCAAAACTAATTTTTGAAGACTTAAGTAAATCTCTTCTTTCAATAAAACATGTTAGAAATAGAAGTGCTCATAAAAATCTTTTAGCTTCTGATATCGATGAAATGGAAAATTTTATAAATAAAACTTCAATTTATGAAAATATTTTTTTAGTATTATTTTCAGAATTAAAAAATTTTTCTGAAAAAAAATATAATGAAGATTTTTTTTTAGAAGAAGAGCTTGAAACTGACAATGAAATTGAGAATAATTTACCTCCAACAGAACATCAAGAAACTGGTTTTATTAGAAGAGATAAGATTATCAAAAAGTTAGATCAAACAATGAAAAAAAATTCAGTAATAGTTCTTACTGGGGATGCGGGTGTAGGAAAAACGTCTCTTTTATTACATAAATGTAATGAAATAAAAACAAAAATTGGTGAATATGATGAGATAAAATGGTTTACTTTTAAAACACAAACCTTTTCGAATAATGAGATTAAAAGTCTTAATCAATCTTTAAAATCTTATAAAGAATTTTTAGAAAATTTTTCAAAAGATAATGATGAAAATAATCAGATTGAATTTTTATTAAATTACCTAACAAAAAAAAAATGTTTATTAGTTTTAGATAATTTAGAAACTGTATTAGATCAAAAAATTATGAACTTTATTGAAAATTCTCATGAAATAGATCATGAGTCGAAAATTATAATTACATCTAGGGAGCCAATAGATTCTGGTGTAACTATTAAAATACCATCTTTTGATGACTCAGCATCTGAACATTTATTTAGAAAATATGCTCAATATCTTGAACTAGATTTTTTAAGAAAAAAAACTAAAAGTGAGATAGTTTCTTTGACAAATCGTAGAGAAAACAATCCACTAGGTATCAAGCTATCTTTAGATGATGTTTTTAATGGCACTTCAATTGAAAAAGCATTTGAACCAAGTAAAGATTTTCTAAATTATTCATATAGTAATTTATTCAAGAAACTTGATTTAAATTCAAAAAAAATATTAGAGATGCTTTACTATTTAGAACAAGAATTTACCAATACAACCATATGCACTTATACAGGCATAGAACCAGAGGAAGTAGAATTGAACTTGTCAAATTTAGATAGAAAAAGATTTCTTATTAGAGATCTAAAAGAAAGTGAAACTGAGTACTTTAGTTTAAGACCAATAATAAAATCATTTATACAAAAAAATAATCTTTTTAAGGATTTAGATAGTAAAAAGAAAATAATGAGCATAGACGCTCGTTTAAAAACAATTAAGTCAACAAGAAAAATTAATAAAGATAATTTAAATAACATTCGTTATGATTATGACAGCTTTTTAAAAAGAAAAGACTCAGACGATGAAGCAATAAACGAACTTTTGCAAATCAATAAGTATCTTATACATAGAAATAAAATGACTTCCTTATCTTTGAAATATAGCGCAACCTTAGATAAGGATAAAATTTTGAGCGAATTAAATCATAAAGACCAACAAGTAATAAAATCCTTTTCATTTTTAAAAAAAAAACACCCAAAATATTGTGAAGTTTATAGAGTTGAGGGTATTTTTTACAGTCACCTAGGTTCACTACTTGATATGAAAAATTCTTTCGAAATATCAATTAGATTACAACCAGATTATCCAAATTTAAGAGCTTATCAAATACAAACATATAGATTTGCTTCACTTTACCAAGACTCAATTAATGTTGGATTAGAATCGTTAAAAATTTTCCCTGAGTTTGTCGAAATTCATTATCAATTATTACAATCTTTATATTATTTACGTCAATTTGATCAATTAACAAAAGAGATGGCTGAAAAAAATAAAATTGCAGCAATAAAATTTAAGGATATTGATCTAAGATTTGCAAGAAAACTTGCTAAAAATTCTTTAGAATATCACAGACGTTTTAGTGAATATTTAATAGAAAAAGGTTCTCATGAAGATTTTATTGAAGCATATAATAATATAGTTCATCTTGCTGAGTTATTTAAAGAATTTGAAGATTTAAGCTTAATTGACTACAAAACAACTAAATCAACTATCTCAAAAGCTTATGGTGAATTAACAAGCTTAAGAAGTTATTTCAGTCAAGATGAAAGGCATAAATTTATTAATAGTTTATTTACAGTTTTTAATGAAAAAGTTAAAGAATATACTTCATACACTAGATCTGACTCTCAAAAAAAATTCATAAATAAATTTTTAAAACAAGAAAATACATTAAATAAAAAAGTTTTTAAAAAAGGTGACAAAGCTAATGGAATTTTTTTAGGAAATAAAGGTAGACCAAATCTTAAGGCAGGTGGATTTATTGAAATAATAGATGGTTATTATAGAGATTATGATAATAGTCTTAGGGAGGAAATTTTTATTCATATTTCTCAAGGAATAGGAACTATCCCATATGGATCAAAAATATCTTTCATATTTGATGATCATGAGGGCTTAACGAGAAAAAGTTTAGTTGCAGTTAATCCTTCAATTATAAAAAATTAAAATCTTTTTTTAAACAAAATTCAGTCCTAATAAAACCAATATAATATGATTTATAGATTATAATGCGTTGGATCTTCAAAAGCTCCTTTCTTTTGTTAATTTTGTTAACGTTTATCCATCCAAACGCACATGCTCATGAGGACTGGGAAGTAGCCAGATATGAGGATCAAAGCTATGCCATAGTATCTGGTGAAATCCAGTATTCAGATAAGTTTTCATTTGTTTTATCTCCCGATGAACAATGCGAAGAAGTTAGTTCAATGTTTTCTTTTTTTACTTGGAACAATCCAGGAGATTTTGATCAATTGATTGGTAGAAGAGTTCCGATAAAGTTAAATGACATAGAAACAACTGCTGAGGTACTATCTACGTTCCCTTATAAAGAAGGGTTAAAAGTTGTTTTCTATTTGGGAACATTTCCACTTAAAGAATATATTTATACTATGTACAAATATTATGAGTCTGAGGGGATATACCAAATTCAAATTGTTGATGGTTTGAATTTTAATGCAAATAAGTATTTTGATATAACTGAAAACAATTGGAAATTAAATAAACTTATTTCATCTGTATATGAGGCTTATGAAATTTGCAAAAGTATTAAGGATAAAAATATATAATTTCTCGTTCTAGTCTCGTTCTAGTTTTAAGATTAGGCAAGTTAAGAATGATAAATTTTTCGTGAAAACTAAATTTCAAAAAGTAAGCAATGACTTGATAAGTACGCGAATCGTCTTAAAGCGGGAAGGGGTTACTTGGAATTTCAAGACCGGTGCTTTCAACCGCTCAACCATCTCTCCTTGAGCAAGGTTTTATAATTATAATTATTTAATTCAACCATAAAATAGTCTATTAAACGTTTATTATCTATTTCATTATTTTATGAACCAGCATTTTAATAAAGGATTAATACTTACATCTTTAGGATCCTTTTGGTGGGGTTTTATTGGTGTTATATATTTTGAATATGTTGCCTTTATAGGACATGTTGAGTTAGTTGTTCACAGATGTTTATGGACTGCTGTTATGTTAGTCATGACGACTCTCTTTTTTAAAAAATGGAAACTTTTTATTAAAAGTATTTCAAATAAAAAAAATCTTTTTTATCTTTTTATCTCAGGTTCATTAATATTTATTAATTGGGCTATTTGGATTTATGCTGTAGCCACGGAAAGAATAATAGATGCTAGTTTTGGTTACTTTATTATGCCAATTATAAGTGTTTTATTGGGATACATTTTTTTTAAGGAAAAATTGAATAAAAAAAGAATTTTTTCAATTTTATTAGTAATCGTATCTATTTTGATTATGATTTTTCTTAATATAAAAACACTTCCATGGGTTGGTATAATCGTAGCTTTGAGTTGGGCATTTTATAATCTAGTAAGAAAAAAAATTGATATAGAAACTGATATAGGACTTTTAATAGAGAGTTTATATATTTTTCCTTTTGCTCTTATTGTCTTTTACTTTATTTTTGATAAGGGATTAAATGATTTTAGTTTGTCTAACCCAGGTCTGAGCATGTTTCTATTATTAGCGGGACCCATGACTGTGATTCCTTTATTTTTATACGTAAGAGGTGTTGAATTAATCGGTCTTGGACCTACGGGGATGATTTTTTATATTACGCCAACGTTACAGTTTATTTTAGGCTACTTTTATTACAATGAGGATTTTTCACCGATTAAATTAGCGAGTTTTATTATTATCTGGATTGCTGTAATTATATATCTTAAGGATCTTTATGAAACTAATTAGCCAAATATTTTTTTTATCTTTAATAACAATATTGAATTGCTATTCTAGTGAAAATATCAATTTCAATGAATGGAAAAAAAATTTCAAAAAAGTGGCATTAGCAAATGATATTTCAGAACAGACTTTTGATACAGCAATGCACAATGCAAGATTTTTAACTAAAGTTATTGAATACGATAGGTTTCAACCAGAGTTTTATGAGGACACAAAAACATATATTGGCAAACGTACTTCAACTAAAAAATTAAAAAAGGGTGTAGATTTTTATGAAAATAATTCAAATCTTATAAATTTAGTTGAAAAAAATTTTGGAGTTGAAAAAGAATTACTTTTATCTTTAATGGGCATCGAGACTAACTTTGGCACTTATGTTGGAAAAATGGATATAATATCATCATTAGCAACATTAAGTTATGATAAAAGAAGATCAGAGTTTTTTTCAAATGAACTCTTAACTTTATTGAAATTAATTGATGATAATCAAATAGATTATAAAACATTGTATGGTTCATGGGCAGGTGCATTTGGTTTTTTTCAATTTATGCCATCAACAATAAAGAATTATGCTTTTGACTACAATAAGGATGATTTTATTGATTTGAAAAATTCAGAAGATGCTTATGCATCTGCAGCTAATTATTTAAATAAGATTGGGTGGAAAAAAAATGATCTTTGTTTTAAGAAAATTGAATTAGATGAAAATATTCCAATTAAATTTTTGAACGTATCAGCTAGAAAATTGCATAGTAAAAAGAAAATTAAATCCTTTAAAAAATATATTAAAAATTATTCTGAATTAAACATAAAAAATGAAAACCAGAAAATAGCAATTATAACACCAGACAAAGATATTATTCCGGATGCACAAACCTTAAATCCTGCTTATATTGTTTTTGAAAATTACGAAATAATTTTACAATGGAATAGATCTTTAAGATTTGCACTTGCTGTGTGTACTTTAAAGGATAAATTTAAAAATGAAATTTAATATTTTTATTATTTTAAGTACCTTATTTTTGTTATTAAGTTGTGATCAAATTACTACTAATCAAAGTAAGAAATTAGATATTACATTTGACAAAAAATATAAAAATAGTGGATTTTCTCTTATTTATAATGGCGATTTAAAAATTAAAAAAATTGATCAAAGATCATTAACAATATTTCATAAAAATCTAAAAAGAAAATCAAATGTGAAAATTTCTAATCCTTTAAATGGAAAATCACTTATCGCAGAAGTAAAATCAAACAGAGTAAAATTTTCACCATTTTACAATTCAATTATCACTCAAAGAATTGCTGAGGAGTTAGAACTTGATTTAAAAGAGCCTTATATAGATATAGTCTTGATTTCAAAAAGTTCTACATATATCGCCAAAAAGACTAAAACTTTTGAGGAAGAAAAAAAAGTTGCTGAAAAGGCACCTATAGATGGTATTAAAATTAGTGATCTAAACTCATCCAATAAAACTAAAAAAAAATTACAAAAAAATAATAAATTTTCTTATTATATTAAGGTAGCTGATTTTTATTACAAAAAATCTGCTAAAAATATGAGTAATAAAATTAAAAGTGAAGTTAAATTGAAAAATATTAAAATCATCGAACTTACTAAAACTAATTATAGGTTATTATTGGGACCATTTAATGATATACAGTCACTTAAAGACTCATTTGAAAAAATGAATTCTTTGTATTTTGAAAATCTAGAAATAATTAAAGATGCTTAAAAAAATTTTTATCATTATCTCATTATATTTATCTCTAATTTTTTCTGTTAATGCCAAGATTGACATAAAAGCTAGAACAGCAATATTACAAGATTTCTTATCTGGAGAAATTTTATATGAAAAAGATCCAGATAGATCAATTTATCCAGCTTCAATGACTAAGATAATGACATCAATAATTGCTTTTGATTTAATAAAATCAGGTGATCTATCTTTAGATGATAAATTTATAATTTCTGAAAAAGCATGGAGATTATCAACCGCAGGTTATTCATCTATGTTTATAATGATTGGCGATGAAGTTTCTGTAGAGGATTTACTATTAGGTATAATTGTTGCATCTGGTAATGACGCATGTATTGCACTTGCGGAAGGAATAGCTGGTACTGAGGAAGAATTTGCAATCTTAATGACATCTAAAGCAAAAGAACTAGGTATGGAAAATACAAGGTTCGCAAACTCATCTGGAATTAATGATCCAGACAATTATTCAACCGTTAGAGATATTTTAATTATGTCTACTTACTTAATAAAAGAACATCCAAAATATTATGAGTGGTTTGCAGAAAAAGAATTTACGTGGAATAGAACAGGAGGTGATCCAATTACACAAGGTAACAGAAATCCTCTTCTTTACAAAAATATTGGTGCCGATGGTATTAAAACAGGTTACTTAGCTGTTGAAAAATATTCGTTAGCCTCATCAATTAATAGAAAGGGTAGAAGATTAATTGCTGTCGGAAGCGGATTCGAAACCAAAAGTTCAAGATCAAGAGAAAGTTCGAGATTATTAACTTATGGATTAACAAATTTTGATCTAGTTGAGATAAATAAAGCTAATAAACCTATTGATAAAGTAGAGGTATGGCTTGGTAAACAAAGCTATGTTGATGTGCATGTTGATACTGATATTTTTAAAACAATCAAAAAGGCAAAAAAAAGATTATTAAAGATATCCTTGAAATATGACGGACCAATAGAGGCACCAATTAAAAAAAATCAAAAAATTGGAACTTACAGGGTGGTATATGATCAAGAATTGATAGGTGAATATGATCTATTAGCGTCTAATGATGTTCAAAAAGTAAATATTTTTACTAGATTAATTAAATCATTGAATTATTTAATCTGGGGCGATGTCTAGAAAACCTATTATTGTTTTCGAGGGTATTGAAGGAAGTGGGAAGACTCATCATTTAAATAAAATTTCAAAATATCTTAAAAAAAGAAAACTTTCCTTTATCAAGATCAGAGAACCAGGAGGAAGTTTAAATTCAGAAAAAATAAGAAAATTGATACTTAATAAAAAATCCAATTTTAATAAAAATACAGATTTGCTGCTTTATTTAGCTTCTAGAAGTGAAAATATCAATCTACTAAGAAAATATTACAAAAAAAAAATTATATTAATAGATAGATTTGTCGACTCAACTATTGCGTATCAACATTATGGTATGGGTGTAAATTTAGATTTAATAAATAATATTAACAAACACATTTTATCAAATTTTAAAGTCTCTTTTACTTTTTTAAACCTAGTAAATTATAAAAATATGGTAAAGCGACTTAGATTAAGAAAATCTACTAACAGGTATGATAATTTCAAAAAAAATTTTTACAATAAAGTTCAAAAAGGTTTTGTAAAATTATCAAATAAGAATAAAAGAAAATACCAAATAATTGATTCAAATTTAGATATTAAATTGAATGAAAAATACGTTTTAAAGAAAATTGAAAAATTGATAAAATGAGCCTAAGTCCAATAAAGCAGACTAATTTGTTTTCACTCGATAACTATCTGTTAGAATTTGTAGATCTTTATAAAAAAAAAAAATTACCTACAAAAATTTTACTTAGTGGTAACAAAGGTTTGGGTAAGTCAACTTTAGCATTTCATTTAGTAAATTATGTACTGTCAATTAACGAAGAACATCCCTATATTATTAAAGAATCTAAAATTAATCCTGACAATAAATCTTATAAGCTTGTAATAAATGGATCAAATCCTAACTTATTATTAGTTGATACCTTAAATGAAAAAAAAAATATTGATATTAATCAAATTAGAGAATTGATTAATAATTTGAATAAATCATCTTTTAATAACAAGGAAAGATTTATAATTATAGATAATATCGAAACATTAAATATTTCATCTATTAATGCACTTTTAAAAGTTTTAGAGGAACCACCATCAAACACTTATTTTATATTGATAAATAACGATAGATTTATTTTACCTACTTTAAAATCGAGATGTATCAATTTTAAAATATCTTTAGATCATAAAAATTCGATTTCAGTTATTAATAAGATTTTAGATAATGATATTATGAAATTTATTAATAAAGATTTGGCAAACTACTATCTAACACCTGGACAAATATATTATTTAATTGAATTTTTTAAAATACAGAAACATGATTTAAAGGATTACGATTTAAAAAGTTTTCTAAAACTTGTTATTAAAGATAATTTATATAAAAAAGATGCTTTAATTAAAGATATAATATTTCAATATTTTGAGTTTTATTTTTTAACAAAAGTAAAATTAACAAAATCAAAAACTTTAGAATATTATGATTATTTTTTAAAGAGAATAAATGACACTAAAAAATTTAATTTAGATGAAGAGTCTTTATTTATGGAATTTGAAAATAAAATTTTAAATGGATAAAAATTTTTATATTACTACTCCGATATATTACCCATCTGGAAAACCTCATATGGGGCATGCATATTCGAGTATTATAGCTGACTTTTTTGCGAGATTTAAATCAATTGATGATTATAAAGTTCATTTTTTAACTGGTACAGATGAGCATGGTTTAAAGATACAAAGATCAGCTGAAAAAGCAGGTAAGAAGCCTAAGGAATTCTGCGATCAAATTAGTCAAACATTTAAAGATCTCTCAAAAACATTAAATTTATCTAATACGGATTTTATAAGAACTACTGAGGATAGACATAAAAAAACAGTTCAGCATCTCTGGTCTCTTCTTGAAAAAAATGATGACATTTATTTATCAAATTATTCTGGATGGTATTCAGTCTCAGATGAGGCTTTTTACAATGAAGATGAAATAGAGGAAATAAATGGGAAAAAAATTGCAAAATCGTCAAAATCTAACGTTGAATGGATAGAGGAGGAGTCTTATTTTTTTCGACTTTCTAAATGGCAAAAACCTTTATTAGAATTTTATGAAAATAATCCAGATTTTATATTACCTGAGTCTAGAAAAAACGAGGTAATTAGTTTTGTAAAAAGTGGTCTTAAAGATCTTTCTGTAAGTCGCAAAACTTTTACATGGGGAATTCCAGTTCCTAGTAACGATAAACATATTATTTATGTATGGCTTGATGCATTAACAAATTATTTAAGCGCTTTAAATTATCCAGATACAAATGACGAACTTTTTAAAAAATTTTGGCCTGCATCTATACATTTGATTGGTAAAGATATTCTAAGATTTCATGCAGTTTATTGGCCCGCTTTTCTTTTAGCTGCTAAAATTGAATTACCAAAAAAAGTTTATGGTCATGGTTGGATATTATCTGGTGAAGAAAAAATGTCAAAATCTAAGGGAAACATTTTAGATCCATTAAAAATTATTGAAGAATACGGTTTAGACCCTTTGAGATATTATTTGGTTAAGGAAGTTTCATTTGGAAACGATGGTAATATTTCTCAAGAAAGACTTGAAGATTGTATAAATAGCGATTTAGCAAATAATTATGGTAATTTATGTCAAAGAGTTACTGCTTTTGCGATGAAAAATTGTGATGGAAAAATTCCTGCAAAAATTAATTTTCAACCAGATGATTTGAAGATATTAAATAAATTTCAAGAAAATTTAGATACTATAAGGTCTAAAATAAATGAACAAAATATAAATTTTTATATAGATTTCATTGTTAATTCTCTGTTTGAGGCAAACAAATACTTTAATGATCAAGAGCCATGGAAAAAAAAGGATAATTTAATTAGGTTAAATACTATAGTTTATACAACGTTAGAAATAGTCAGGAAAATTAGCTTTTTACTTTATCCAATTATTCCCGAAACATCATTGAAAGCATTAAAAATTTTTAATTTATCAGAAAAAGACATCAAATTAGAAACTATTTCTAATAATGAATTTATTATTAAAGGTAATATGATAAATAAGATAGATATATTAATTAAGAAAATAGAAAAAGAAAATGATTGACTCGCATTGCCATCTAGATCATGAACCCTTGATTGATGATTTATCAAATGTTTTGCAAAGATCGAAAGAAGTTGGTATTGAAAAATTATTAACTATTTCAACTTCTCTCAAAAGTTTTTTAAATGTTAAAGAATTAATAAATAAGGATGAAATTATCTACGGAACTATTGGTATACATCCTCACGAATGTGAAACTGATATAATTAGTTCAGACGAGATAATCAAAGGTGTGAAAGAAAATCCAAAAATTATTGGGGTAGGTGAGACTGGATTAGACTATTATTATGATAATAGCGATAGAGAAAAACAAATATCTAGTTTTAAAACACATATTGAAGCATCAATAAAATGCAAAGTTCCATTAATAGTTCATTCTAGAAATGCTGAAAATGATACTTTTGAAATTTTAAATGATTACAATCAAAGTGATTTAAAAATTTTAATGCACTGTTTTACAGGGTCTAAAGAATTTTCGAAAAAACTTTTAAAGTTAAACTCTTTTTTTTCAGCGAGTGGCATTATTACTTTTAAAAATTCAATAGATTTACAAAAAACTTTCAAAGAAATACCCTTAGACAGAATTTTAATAGAAACAGACAGTCCTTTCTTAGCACCAGTTCCAAAAAGAGGAAAAAAAAATGAACCGTCATTTCTCGATTATACAGCTTTAAAGCTTGCAGAAATAAAAGAAATCCCGAAAGATGAATTGGTAAGTGCTACTACCAGAAATTTTAACAAACTTTTTTTTAATTAAAAATATGCGATTTATAATCCTTGGATGTGGTAGTTCACTGGGTGTGCCAAGACCTGATGGTTTTTTTGGAGATTGTAATCCAAAAAATAAAAAAAATTTCAGATCGAGATGTTCAGCTTTTATAACATCAAAATACGAGAATATTTTAATTGATACATCACCCGATTTACGAGAACAGTTATTAAAAAATAATATTAGATATATAGATCGAGTTTTATACACACATCAACATGGTGATCAAACTCATGGAATTAATGATTTAAGAGTTTTTTATTTAAAAAATCGCAAAAGGGTGCCTCTTTATGCGGACAAAAAAACTATAAAATATTTAAAAGATAATTTCTCTTATTGTTTTAAATATAATTCAGTCAAACCAAAATCACTTGATTATCCAGCAACTTTAAAACTTAATGCATTAAAAAAAATTCACAACTTTTCAAATATAAAAATTCAAAGCGTTAGAGTAAATCACGGTAATATTGATAGTATTTGCTATATTATAAATAATAAATGTGCATACGCTAGTGACGTTAAATTTTTTTACAAAAATACTATTCATCTATTAAAAAATATGAAATATTTAGTAGTTGATTGTTTAAGATACACTCCACACCCCTCACATTTTAACCTAGTTGAATTGTTAGACTTTATTAATATTATTAAACCAAAGTTAACGATTCTTACAAATTTAAGCACCCAAATGGATTATGATCAGCTTAAAAAAAAATTACCAAAAAATATAGTTCCAGCCTATGACGGCTTAGAAATAAATTTATAAAATTTCCTCTATTTTTTTTATTATTTTATTCGACATGGGTTTAGTTAATGATGAGTAGGTTTCCTCAATTTTTCCATTTTTATTAATTAATATCTTATAAAAATTCCATTTTGGAATTGCTGATTTTCCATAATTTTCTCTTGCCCATTTATATATATCATGTGCATCTTCACCTTTTACATTTGTAATACTCATCATAGGGAAATTAATGTCAAAATTGACTTCACAAAAATTTTTTACGTCAGAATTAGATTTCTTTTCTTGATTAAAAGAATTTGATGGAACCCCCAATACAATAAGACCTTTTGATTTATATTTATCCCATAATTTTTGTAAATCGCTATACTGATTGGTAAATCCACAATAGCTAGCTGTATTCACAACTAAAATAACTTTATTTTTATAATCGCTTAGATTAATCGTTTCACCAGTAATACTTGCTATTTTAAAATCAAAAAAGATCTTATCATAATTAGCAGATGCTATATTTTTCAAAAAAAACATATTAAAAATTAAACTTATCAATATTAATTTTTTCATTTGTAAAAAAATTATTTGTTAGGTGTAAGTAATATCAAAAAGTAGCCAAATAAAGTGGATAATAGTGACCCAGTTAATACCCCTATTTTTACACCATCCATATATTGCATGTTGTCAACAAATGCTAAGTTTCCTACGAAGAGACTCATTGTAAAACCTATTCCAGTTAAAACTCCCACTCCATAAAAATTAAACCAATTTGAATTGTTTGGCATCTGCGCAATTTTAGTTTTAATTGATATGTATGAAAAAATGAATACTCCTAATTGTTTGCCAACAAACAATCCTAATAAAATACCTAATGGCACTTTATTTAATAAAGATGCAAATGATAAGCCTTCAAGGGATACTCCGGCATTAGCAAAAGCAAATAATGGCATAATTCCAAAAGCCACATAAGGACTTATTGCATGCTCAATTTTAATTAATAATGAAAAATCTTTTTCCTTTTTTCTATGTGGAATTGTCATTGCCAACAAAACGCCAGCTATTGTAGCATGAATACCTGAATTATGGGTAAAATCCCAAAGGAAAAGCCCAACAATTAAATATGGTAAAAATTTTTTAATGTTGAATTTGTTTATAACCAATAAAATTATAAATGTTAACAACATTAAACTTAAATATTTAATACTTAAATCTCCCGAATAAAATACAGCAATAATTACGATAGCACCCAAATCATCAATAATAGCTAATGCGGTTAAAAAAACTTTCAAAGATAATGGCACACGTTTTCCTAATAATGATAAAACTCCTAATGAAAAAGCTATATCTGTTGCTGATGGTATGGCCCATCCATTTAACGTTTCACCGTCACCAAAATTTATAAAAACATAAAATAAAGCTGGGACTAACATTCCACCTACAGCTGCAATTATTGGTAGTAATGCTTGTTTAATATTTGATAATTCTCCTTGTAAAAATTCTCTTTTAATTTCAAGAGTTACAAAAAAAAAGAAAATTGCCATTAAAGCATCATTTATCCAATGAATGACAGATAATTTTAGTCCAAAATTGTTAATACCTATAAACAAATATTCATTTAAAGTAGAAAAATAAATTTCTGAATAATCTGAATTACTGACTATCAGTGCGATTATAGCTGCAAATAATAATACTAATCCACTAGCTGCTTCAAGTTTAAAAAACCATATAAAGGGTTTAGATAGATAATTAATCATCTAATTAAGGTCCTTTGCAAACAAGATTAAATCTTTTAGAGTTTCAAATAAGTTGTACAGTAATAACTCTAAGTTTGGAAAAATTACACTAAGTGGACTTTTAAAGGTATCTAAAATAATTATAAAACCAATAAAACTAATCAAAAATACTATTATAAAGTTCAAAAATTTTGAAGTTGTAAAACTCGATTTTGCTTTATATTTAACCAACTCAGAGCCTTTATTCTTTGTCAAATTTGAAATTTTCTTATTTATTTTATTTTGTTTATCCGATGAGATATCTGTTTGTAATTGTTTTTTATAATTTTCATTTATGCTGATATTTTTTTTTGTTTCTAAAGTTGTTTGATCAGTTTTCTTGAAAAACCATGTCTCATCACAAGTGCCACATTTAACAAGTCTACCTTTGTCTGGAATTAGATTTGTATCTACATTGAAACTTTTTTTACACGATGGACATGTAATGATCATAAGCCTTATATAACAGATTCTAATTAAAAATCCCTAGTTTTACTCATCTTTATACATTGAAAAAATACATAAGTACTGTATTAGTACTTGTTCCGGAGTGTAGCGCAGCCTGGTAGCGCATCTGGTTTGGGACCAGAGGGTCGCAGGTTCAAATCCTGCCACTCCGACCATTATTATGAAAAAAGCTAAAATTTACAAACCAAATAAAACCGCCATGCAATCTGGATTTGGCAAAACAGACAAATGGATATTAGAGTTTGATACTAAAGACCCAACAAAAAATCCTTTAATGGGTTGGGAAAGTTCTTCAGATACTTATACAGAATTAAAAATGGAATTTTCTACTAAAGATTTAGCTATAAATTATGCTAAAAAGAAAAAAATTGATTTTGAATTAGTAGAGCCTAAAAAAAGAAAAGTTGTGAAAAAGTCTTATGCAGATAACTTTTTAAATTAGATTATGTTTAAATTTTTTACTAACAAAAGATGGCACCTATGGAGTATTGGGGGAACAATACTAATCCTTGCTGCAACTTGGTATCAAGTTCAGTTAGACGTAAGGATTAATGAATGGTTTGGAGAGTTTTATGATACTCTTCAAAAAGCACTTGCCGAACCTGGTGCTGTAACAGAAAAAGAATTTATTGCGTACCTTTTTACCTTTGCAAAGATTGCAGCCATTTACATATTAGTAGTAATATTTAGTGATTATTTTACTAGTCATTGGACTTTCAGATGGAGAACAGCAATGGCTGATTTTTATCATGATAAATGGAATTTTGCATCATCGATAGAAGGTGCTTCACAAAGAGTACAAGAAGATACACTTAAATTTGCAAGAATTATGGAAGGTCTAGGTGCTGAGCTTCTAAGAAGTGTGATGACATTAATTGCATTTACTCCAATTTTATGGGGTCTCTCGAAAAGTATCACAGTTTTACCATGGATAGGGGAGGTAGATCATGCATTGGTATGGGTTGCTATTGTTTCAGCATTAGGAGGAACATTTATCCTTGCATCCGTTGGAATAAAGCTACCTGGTATTGAATATGATATACAAAAAGAGGAGGCTGCTTATAGAAAAGAATTAGTACTGGGTGAAGAGTTTAAAGAAAGTGCTCAACCAGTAAAAATTGATGGTTTGTATGGAGGTGTTAGAAAAATACATTATAAAATGTATTTTCATTATTTATATTTTAATGCAGTTAAATGGAGCTACTTGCAAGGTATGGTGATTGTTCCTTATCTAGCTTTAGCACCAACAATTGTAACTGGAGCTATTACTCTGGGTTTTGTACAACAAATTATTAGAGCCTTTGGAAGAGTTGAAACTTCACTTCAGTATTTAGTTAGAAGTTGGCCAATAATTGTTGAATTAATTTCAGTTTGGAAAAGACTAAGCGAGTTTGAAAATAAGTTAAAAGCAAATACAGAACAAATATCTGAAGAAAAAATTTAGTGTCGTTAAATAAATATTTGATAGATAAGATTATTAATGTGACTTCCAAAGCCGCAATATCTTGTCATAAATTTATTGGAAAAAACCATAAAAGAAATGCTGATAAAGCTGCTACAGATACAATGAGAGATGAAATTAACAAATTAGAGATAAATGGTAAGGTTGTAATTGGTGAAGGTGAGCTTGATGAGGCTCCTATGCTCTATATCGGAGAGAAATTAGGTTTAGGTGGAAATTTAAATCTTGACATTGCGGTAGACCCACTTGAAGGGACAAATTTTGTAGCAAAAAATTTACCTGGTGGTCTATCGGTTATATCAGTGGCTGAGGAAGGTAATCTATTCAATGCACCGGAGACTTATATGGATAAACTTACAGTTTCGAAAAAAGTACCATACGATGCAACAGATTTAGATTTCTCAATTGAAAAGAATATAAAGAATATAGCTGACTCTTTAAACAAGGATATTAAAAACATTACAGCTTGTTTATTAGATCGACCTAGACATGGCAAAATTATCGATAAACTTAAAGAAATGAATGTAAAAATGAAACTAATATCTGATGGTGATGTATCGGGAGCATTAATGGTTACAGATCCAAAATATAATGTAGATATATTCTTGGGCATAGGAGGCGGTCCTGAGGGAGTTCTAGCAGCATCTGCTATTGATGCATATGGGTGCAAATTTCAAGGAAGATTTATTTTTGATAATGATAGAGATATCTATAGAGCTAAAAAAATGGGTATTGAAAATTTGGAAAAAAAATATGATTTAAAAGAAATTATAAAAGGTGACTCAATTTTTTGTGCAACTGGGGTTACCAACGGTGATCTGGTCAAAGGTGTAAATATCGATGATAACAAATATATTACAGAAACTTTAGTTACACACAAAGGCTCTAATATGTGTAAAATTGTTCTCAGAGAAGACACTATAAAAACTTGATAATTTTTATTTTTTACAATAAAAGAGCCAAACTTGGTCCCTTCGTCTATCGGTTAGGACACGTGGTTTTCATCCTCGAAAGAGGGGTTCGATTCCCCTAGGGACCGCCATTAATTATGACCTATTTTGTTTATATGTTAAAAAACATTGATAGGAAACCTTCCAAAACTTATGTTGGATTTACAAACAATATTGCTGAAAGATTAAAAAAACACAATACTAATAAAGGTGCAAAATCAACGATGGGTTATAAGTGGGTAGTTATTTATAAGAAAAGATTTATAGATAAGAAGGATGCTTTATCTTACGAATATAGTCTTAAAAATGACAGAAAGAAAAGAAAAACTATATTAAATGACTTCAATAAATCAGAAAATTAAAATAGCAACAATTTTACCTTACAAGGAAAATTATACGTTTTCAAAAGCCCAAGCAGCAGCTATTTGGGTGTGTGACTTTTTCAAATACTCTATATTCAATAAAGATAATTTCATTTTTGGTAACACGAAAAGTAGAGATTATCTTACTAAAAATTATATCAATATACCTATACAATTTAAAAAATCGAAATTTATGAGTACCACAAGAGAATATTGCCAAAATTTTATAAAAAAAATTAATAATGAAAACTTTGAAATTGTTGAAATTCATAATAGACCACAGATTTTTAATATTTTAAACAATGAAATAAATACTAAGTTTATTCTTTATTTTCATAATGACCCTTTAACTATGAAAGGTTCAAAAACCACATCTGAGCGTTTATTTTTACTTAATAATGTAGATAAAATAATTTTTGTGAGTCAATGGACACAAAAAAGATTTTTTGACAATTTAGATAAAAAATTAATAGATAAAACCGCTGTTATTTATCCAAGTATTCACAAAAGTAAAAAAATTCATAAAAAAAATAAAAATATTGTTTTTGTAGGTAAACTTAATAAATCTAAAGGTTATGATATTTACAAAGATGCTATAACTAAAATACTTGATGAATATAAAAATTGGAAAGCATTTTCGATAGGAGATGAGGATAGAGATAGACCGTATATAAATCATCCAAGACACCACGAGCTTGGTTTTCTTGAGCACAGGAAAGTTTTAAATTTTTTAGATAAATCTGAAATTGCTGTTGTTCCTTCAAGGTGGGAAGAACCTTTTGGAAGAACGGCTTTAGAGTCATCTTCAAGAGCATGTGCTACAATAATTTCCAAT
Organism: uncultured Pelagibacteraceae bacterium; assembly: GCA_902609915.1. Classification (GTDB taxonomy): domain Bacteria; phylum Pseudomonadota; class Alphaproteobacteria; order Pelagibacterales; family Pelagibacteraceae; genus Pelagibacter. The sequence goes on along the minus strand of CACLTO010000007.1, from coordinate 9,817 downwards.
AGAGGTGGTTTGCCTGAAACAACCGACTTTTCAGTAATTTTAAAAAATTTAAATTCAGACACTTTATATAAATCAATTAAAAAATTGATTAATAATCATAAGTTAAGAAAAAATATTCAGTTAAAAGGTTTTAAAGGTGTTAAACATACTATTAAATCAAACACTAAAATTATAGATGAAATTAGATCAAAATTAATTCATAATTTCAATCTTCACTTTATAAAAAAGAAACTTAGGATTATAAATTTATATAACACAGGTCAAAAACTCAATCATAGACTTTATAATATTTCTATAGGTAAAAAGTTCACTAATGGTTTAATTAGGAATGGTCATGATGTTCTTGAAATAAGTGACAGAGATTTTATTCGACAAAATAGATTTTTAACTTTGAATTCAAATCAAAAATTCCAAGAATATTTAGTGGAGACTTTTAAAAACTATAATCCTGATTTATTCCTATTCGGACACACAAAAAATGTAGATGTAAATTCTATTCAAATGATTAGAGAACAAAACAAAAATTTAGTAATTTCGCAATGGAATGAAGATCCTATAATGCCCTCTCTAGATTATTCAAAAAAAAATTTAAAAAATATCTCAATATACAGTGATATAGTTGATCATAACTTCATCACTACTGATCCTGATATTTTGAAAAAACAAAATCAAAAAATTAAAAATGTTAGCTTTTTCTTTATTCCTGTTGATAAAAACATTGAGTGTTTTGATGTATTTAACTTAAACCCATCAATGGATTTATTTTATGCGATGAGTCACGGTGTAAATAGAGCTTCTCTAAAAACTGACAAAATTGATAATAGAATTATTTTTTTAAATAAATTAACTGAAAAATTAAAAGATATAAATTGTGATTTTTATGGATTTAAAAATAAAGAACCAATCTGGGGTAATAATTTCTACCAAGCTTTGGTTAATTCAAAAATGGGCTTAAACCTTAGTAGGGGACTTCCGACAAAATATTACTCAAGTAATAGGATAGCATCTTTAATTGGAAATGGTCTTTTAACATTTATAGACAAAAAAACCCAACTAGGGGATTTTTTTAATAATAATGAGATAATTCTTTATGATAATATTATTGATCTCTCTGAAAAAATTAAGTTCTATAAAAAAAATCCCAAATTGAGAGTAAAAATTGCAAAAAGTGGTAAAAAGAAATACTTCAAATTATTTAATGAACTAAAAATAACCAAATATTTAGTTGATAAATCACTTGGTAATAATTCTAAATTATTCTAATGAAAATTGAAGAGCGGCTAAAAAAAAAGTATCTATATTCGAAAGGAAAAAATTTACCAAAATTATTCTATTTTTTTTTTCAATTTTTAAAATCTAAATTTAAATCAAGAAAATTTTATTCCAATTGGGGTATTGATTTATTGATTAAAGATATTCTAAAAAAAAAGAAAAAAGGTATTTATATTGATGTTGGGTGCCATCATCCATTGATAAATAACAATACCAATATACTTTACGAAAATGGATGGAGAGGTATTAATATAGATCTTGATTTTAATTCAATAGACATGTTTAATTATTTTAGACCAAAAGATTTTAATGTCGATGTAGCATTGTCAAACAAGGAAGGTTTTACAAATCTGTATTTTTTCCACAATCGTGCGGCGAAAAATACAATAGATAAGTCGAGAGGGAAGGGTGCTAAATCAATTAAGAATATAAAAATAAATACTTTAAATAATATAATTAAAAATTGTAAATTTAAGATTAATAATATTGATTTCTTATCTATAGATGTCGAAGGAAATGAATTAAATGTTTTAAAAGGCCTTAACTTCAATAAGTATAAGCCAAAGATTATAGCTATAGAGTTTATCAAACCTAATGTGAAAGAATTTTATCAACACAATATAAAGGATATTTTAAAATCTGATATATATAAGTTTATGATAAATAAAAGATACAAATTAGCTAATTGGATACATGATGACTTAGTTTTTATATCAACTACTTCTAGCAAGTTATGATATCAATCATAATACCCTCTTTTAACAATCTAAATTATCTAAAACTTTGTATAAATAGTCTAAAAAAAAATTCGTTTTATGAAAATGAGATATTAGTTCATGTTAATGAGGGATCAGATGGAACGATTGAATATTTAAAAGAAAAAAAAATTATATTTACACACTCAAAAATTAACGTAGGACTATGTAAAGCTTGCAATCAAATTTCAAAAAAAAGTAATTTTGATTACATTTTGTATTCACATGATGACATGTATTTTTTACCTAAATGGGACAAAATTTTGATTAATCGTGTTAATGAACTGGGTGACAAAAAATTTTATCTATCAAGTATAATGATAAATGGCGACCCAAAGTTAAATGGTCATTTAAATTTTAATGCAGGTGAAACAGTGGATAAATTTGATGAAAATTTACTACTAAATAATTATGAAAAACTTGATCACAATGATTTCCAGGGATCGACTTGGGCTCCACACTTAATACATCGTGATATGTGGAATCAAGTTGGTGGCTTTAGCGAAGAATTTTCACCAGGTGCAGGATCAGATCCTGATTTTAACATGAAACTATGGAATGCTGGTGTTAGGTTCTTTCAGTGTTTAGGTAAATCTAAAGTATATCACTTTGGTTCCATAACTATAAGAAAAAAAAATTTAAATTTATTTAGAAAAAACCAGGGATCGAAGGCAAATAAAATTTTTTTACTTAAATGGGGTATCTCAATAAAAACCTTTAAAAAATTTTATCTAAAAGCTAATTATATACATAATGAACAATTAATAGGTCCTAACAAAAATATTGGTTATTTTATTTCAATTATCAAAGATAAAATTTCTTTTATCTATTATAAGACATTAAAATTAATAAAAATTGATTAATGAAAATATTGTTTTATTGTCCATTTAAATTTAATTTAAAATCAAAATTCTTAAATCAACTTGGTGGAATTGAAACTTTAAATATTGAATTGGCAAAAAAATTAACCAACTTTGATTTTGAGGTTTACTTATCTACATATTGTAATGAAATTACAAAAAAAAATAGAATTATTAATATACCAATTAATAAACTAGATCATAAAAAATATAACTTTGATGTTATAATAAGTTCGAATAATTCAAAAATATTTGACTATTTCAAAGAGGCGAAAAAATTTTTGTGGCTTCATAATACTTTAGCAATAGAAAAATCTTTAAGAAAAGGTTTATTATTTCCCATATTATCTAATAATATTAATGCAATTTTTGTAAGTAGCTATCTAAATAAAATTACATCTCAATTTTATTTATTTAAAAGAAGACAGGTTTTATCAAACTTTTTACCTTCTGTTTATGAAAAAAATAAACCTAATTTCAAAAGAAAAAAAATATTTATATGGAGTGTTCAGCGTGATAAAGGATTATATCAACTTTTAGATTTATGGTCAGAAAAAATTTTCGCTAACAGAAAAGATTTGAAACTTTATATATACGGTATTAGTAAAAAAAAATTCAAATCTAAATTGAAATATTATCAAAATAGAAATATATATTTCTTTAAAAGAGTTTCAAAACACAAACTTAGAACAATTTATAATAAATCTTTAGCAATGATTTGCTTAGGTTATGACGAAACATTTTGTCTTAATGCTTTAGAAGCCAATTCATGTGGACTTCCAATTATTACCTTTGGTAAAACAGCATTGGAGGATTTTACTATAAATAATAAGAACGGATTTATAGTTAGTAATTTCAAGGAACTAGGAAATAAAATTTTATATTTAAGTAATTCTAAGATTAATATAAACATTATCAAATATTGTTATAATTACTCAAAAAAATTTCACTTAAATAAGATTATCTCTAAATGGTTAAAAACGATTAAGAACAATTAACCATGTATAATGATATAACAATAATAATTGTTTGTTACAAAAGTTATGATTTAATTAAGAAAAATTTAAAAGTTTTAAAATTTTTTAAAACTATAATAATTGATAATTCTAACTGTGAAAGAACTTATAATTTAGTCAAGTATATTGACAATATACGATTTATTAACACTTTAAAAAATATAGGTTATGGGCAAGCTAATAATTTAGGTGTTTCCAATGCTCATACGAAATTTATTCTAATTTTGAATCCTGATATTATAGTTGATGAAAAATCAATATTAGCACTTTATAATAAAAAAAATTTGTATGATAATATTGGGATACTTGTTCCTAGTTTATTCTCACAAGCTAATGAGAGAAAAACAAATGGCTCTAAATCTTATTTTAAAAAAATATTTAACAAAGAATTTATAAAAAATAAAAATTTTGCAGAAGGAGACACCTGTTACGATTATGCTATTGGATGTGCCTTTTTTATGGATAGAGAATTTTTTAATAAAATTGGTGGTTTTGATAAAGATTTTTTTATGTACTTTGAAGATAATGAGATATGCGACAGAGTTTATAAGTTTAACAAAACGGTTATTGAAACTCCTTCTTCAAAAATGATCCATATGGAGGGTATGTCTTCTGAGAAAAGTTTTATGTCTAACGCTAAATTATCTTTAATTCATAAAATTTCGGAATTCATATATATAAATAAGAATTTATCAAAATTAAAATTATATACAAACTTAACTATTCAACTTATTGATTATATTCAAAGGATGATATTTAGCTTTATTACATTCAAATTTAAAAAATCTTTTAAAAACTTGTTAAGAATTTTTTCTATTCTTCTATATATTACTTCATTATATAAATTGATTTAAAGTTTTATTTTATTTAAAGCATTGTTTTTAAACAAATTAGCTTCTTTAATATATTTTCTTACCATTTCTGTCGATTTATGACCTGTCATAGCCATTATATTTCTTTCCTCAGCACCAAATTCTGCAGCAGTGGTGGCAAATCCAGATCTTAAACTATGTCCTGCATATTTCGATGAGTCCAAGCCAGATTTTTCTGCGTATTTTTTAATGATAAGAGCCACTGATTTGTCTGATATCTCGAATACTTTACCTTCATTTTTATTAAAAAATTTGAGATTTATATATTCTTTAAGTGCTATAACGGGGCAAAATTCTTGATTATCAAAGTAGGGGATTGCCTTAATAATTCCCTCTCCAGATTGATCAGTTTTAGATCTTTTAATAAGGATTTTTACGCCTTCTTCAACAAATTCAATATCTTCATAATTGATATTTACAAGTTCAGATCTTCTGAAGCCTCCAGCAAAACCAACCAATATTAGTGATTTGTCTCTTATTTTTTCTTTAGGTATTAGATTAATTATATTTTTTAAATCGTTGATTAATAATGGTTTTTTTGCTTTTTGTCTCGATCCCAAAGTACGCTTAATTCCATGTAAATTTTCCATTATTATAGGATGCTTAGTATCTAAATAGTGCCCTTTTAATTTATGTATAACGCTTATTGAGGCAATTCTTCTTTTTAAAGTGCTGAATTTTGATGATTTTGAGAGATGAGTTAAATATAGAGCTATGGTTTTAGGTTGTGTAGGAATTGACGAAAAACCATTATTCAAGCAGAAAGCTGAAAAATCACTAAAATCTGACTTATAGGCCCTTAAAGTATTTGTTGCTTTAGAATTATGAAGATTTTTTAAAGTATCTTCCTCAAGCTGTTTAATTTGAGTTAAATTACTAGATTTAACCTTAGGCTTTATTTGAAAAATTGAATAAGGTTTTTTTAAATCACTCATATATTCCGATAACCATTAATTATCGGAAGTTATATAATAGGTGAATTTAAATGTCAATAGTTTAAATTAAACTTATGGGTTCAATTGATGGAGAAATTCCTGCAGTATGGTTTTTGATCAGCTCAATTGGTTTTATTATTTTGAGTTTAATTCAATATAGAAATACAGGTAAAAGCATTAATACAATTTTTTTGAGCATAATGGCGATTTTGTTCTTATTAAGCTATTTTATATTGCTATTTAAAACATGATTTATCCCCACTATTCACAAAAAATTAAAAAAAAAAAAGAATCACCTAAAAAGTGATACATCTAATAACTATTATTTGTTACAATATAAATGAATTAAGAGGCAACTCTTAACTGGCCAATTGGAGAAAAGCCGAGAGGTACAATTCCAGAGGGCAGAAAGCTTCACAAAGCATCGCTGAACATGTGGAGCGGGAGGCATGGCGGTAGCGCATCAACGACGTGCGAAAACAACTGTTCTTTGCACCCTTAAAAGTGTAAGGAAACAGGGGTTTTTTTAATAATGAGTCGTAAAGGAACAAAATTTCAATTAAAAGTCTGGAAATATCTAAAAACCATACCAAAAGGCAAGGTTAAGACTTACAAACAGGTGGCTATTGGCATAAAAAGCCCTAAATCAGCTCGTGCTGTCGCTAATGCTTGTGCTAAAAACCCATATGCTCCAAAAATCCCCTGTCATAGAGTGATTAGATCTGATGGATATCTTGGAGGCTACTCTGGGAAAGGTGGAATTAAGCAAAAGCTCAAATTACTTAGATCTGAAAAGGTAGTAATTTAGGCCTATTTTAGGGCTTTTTTACATTAAAAAAGTCTTTAAAATCAACATTTTTTGATAATTTTACCTAATCTCATTAAAAATTGCAAATTTCCCCCTTTAGTTGTACCATATATGAGACTACAGTTAAAATAGACCCCTCTATGGGCTTTTAAATGGTATATTCAATTATTGCATCGCTTTACTATTCAACTATATCAACACTTTTAGACCACCCTATTTTTCAATCAATTTCATATTTGGTATGTTTAAAAAAGCTCAATTTTGTTGGATTTTTTGACATTTTTATAATTTAGCGAAAACTCAGCATCTATTATAGTAAATTTATGTATTTATATTCAAAATTAGTCTTTATTTTATAATATCTAATATTATAAAAAATACAATAAAAACAGTAGTTTAAAATATTTACTTGATGTAATACTTTAGATATTAGTAAATAAATCATACCTATTATTTTATTTTTTTAACCAAGTTCTCTCTTCTCGAGATGTAGATACCACTTAAAACAATAATAAATAATCCTAGAAAAGTCCAGTTATCTGGAAAATCCCTAAAGAAATAATAACCTATAATGATGTTTGTAATAATCTCAAAGTAGCTAAATGGAGCTAATTTAGAGGCATCAGCATATTTAAGAGATAATATTAAAAAAAAATGACCGATACATGCAAATATTCCTATAGCAGCCATCATAGACCACTGATATGAGGTAGGCTTAACCCAAACAAAAGGCATTACAGTAGAAATGATTACGACCCCTACTACACCGGTTAATAATAAAGTTAATAAAGGATTATCTGAAGTACTTAGTTTACGAGTAATGATTAAATAAAATCCATACATTACACCTGTTCCAAGAGCGGCTATGCTTGCTAAGTTAATTTCCACAAAACCAGGTCTTATAACTACTAAAGAACCTATGAAACCTATAATTACTGCAGACCATCTTCTAAATCCTACCTTCTCGCCTAAAAAAACTGGAGAAAAGGCTGTAACAATTAAAGGTGCAACAAAAGCTAAAGTTAATGCTTTTGCTAAAGAAATTACAGAAATTGCATAAAAAAAACAAATATTTGCTGTTAACAGAATTAGACCTCTTATAAATTGTAGTTTTGGTTTATCAGTCCAAACAAGATTTTCTCTAAAAAAGAAAAACATAATTGGAAGAGTAAATGCAACTGTAAAAAAATACCTTGCCCATGTAATTTGGAAAACAGGAAGATCTGCGCTCAAATATTTCGCAAATCCATCCATAATTGGCAGCATAACCCACGCTAAAAGATTAAAAATTATAGCCTTCATGAATTTAAAGGATATAGATTAATTAAAGTATTTTAAAGCAAAGAAAACTACGACTGGAATTGTAATAAAGGACATTAAAGTTGATATAACTATCGTACCGGCAATACTATCAACTACTTTTTTTGGTGAATACATGCTACCCACTAAGTAGTTTAATATGGCACTTGGCATCGCACTTTGAATAAGCAATACACCAGCCGCAAATCCAGACAAATCAAAGTAATATATTACAATATAGGCTATAACAGGTCCTAATATTACTCTCCACAAGGAAAGTATAATTGAGTTCTTATATGTGAATTTAAATCTTGTTAAGGCAACGCCTAATGCCATTAAGACTAAAAATATTGTTGCATAAGTTAAAAGAAATGTTGTGTTTTCTAGAAATAGTGGTGTTTTAATCTCAAAATATAAAAAAATAACAGATACAATAATGGCATATACAGGTGGACTTTTTATTAGTATATCAAAAGAGAATCTTTTTTTTGCTAAAAAAACACCTAATGTAAAATGAAATAATATGATAACAGAGGCTATGGCAGATGCTACACCTAAGCCTTGTGTGCCATATGCAAATAAACAAATTGGAACACCCATATTACCTGTGTTAGGAAGTATTAAAGGTGGTAATTCCATACTTAGATCCTTTTTAAGAAAAAAAAGAAGTACAACTCCGATAAATGCAAAACCACCAATCATTATTACAGCATAAGTAAAATAATGAATAAAAATACCTAATGTAATACCAGTAGTTGTAACAGTATAAAAAATCATTGCAGGAGTACCAATTGTTCCGGCAAAATTTGTTATAAAATTAGTGTCGAATTTAGGGTTTTTTTTACCTATGTAATAGCCAACACCAATAACAAAAAATACAGGAAATATAACTTCAAAAATTTTGATATAAATTTCCATTAATTATGTAGTCTAATTAATGTTGGAAATTTAAGAATATTTCCTTTTTTATTAAATATTGATAAGCAATTTCTCGCATTTTTTTCTGTTGTTTTATGAGTAATTATTACAATAGTTGCTGTACTCATTTTTTTGTTAGGAGTCTGCATTATTCTTTTTACTGAAATTTTATATTTAGATAGTCGATTTGTTATAGATGAAAGAACACCCTGTTTGTCTTTAACTTCAAATCTCAAATATAAAGAATTAGAATATTCATCCTTGTTAAAAACTTTTACAATTTTTCTTTTATCCGAAGACACACCAAAGGGATATCTTATATTACCTCGTAAAATTGATAGTAAATCAGATAATAATGATGAAGATGTAGGTCCGGCTCCAGCACCTTCACCTTGTAAAATACTTTCACCAACTGGTTTTCCTTCTGTTATAACAGCATTCATAACACCGCTAACATTACCTATGTATGTATCTTTACTTACTAAGCATGGATGCACTGTTTCAAACAAGCGACCATTTATCATTTCTGAGATACCCAATAATTTAATTCTTAAATTTAGTTGGCTTGCAATTTTTATATCTTTTAAATCAATATTCTCAATACCTTCCATAATACATTTGTGGTTCGAAATTTGATTATTAAACGAAAGTGCTGACAAAATTCTTACTTTAGCAAAAGCATCAAATCCATTTAAATCTAATTTAGGATTAATAGGTTCCGCATATCCAAATTGTTGAGCCCTTTTTAAAACTTTATCGAAAGTCTCATTTGAATTTTCCATTTCAGTTAAAATATAATTAGTTGTACCATTTAAAATTCCATAAACTTTTTTAATCTTATTTGTAGCAAGACCTTCTTTGATTGTTCTGAGAATTGGGATTCCTCCTGCAACAGCTGCTTCAAACTCTAAATTTACATTATTTTTTTCAGCTAATTTTGATAATACATTTCCATGTTTGGCAATTAGAGCCTTGTTTGGTGTGATGACATTAATTTTATTTTTTAAAGCTAAGACGACAACTTTTTTGGAAATACCATCTGATTTACCTATTGCCTCAAACAATATATCAATTTTTTTATC
>CACLTO010000006.1 GCA_902609915.1 uncultured Pelagibacteraceae bacterium | reverse complement strand
GGTTAATAAGTAAATTAGTTATAAAAAAATTAGAAATTATTTCAAAAAGAACCACGAATAAACTAGATGATACTTTTGTTCGTTCTCTAGAGGGTCCAGCTAGATTTCTACCAATCGTTCTGGGATTTTTTATAGCGAGTTATTACATGACCTTCACTTCTGAAGGTAGAGATATAGTAGATACTATCAACAGAACTTTGATAACGATTTTAATATTTTGGGTCATCCACCAAATAATTGAACCGGTCTCTTACATATTAAGTGGACTAGATAAACTTTTAACAAGAGAACTTATTGGATGGATAATTAAATCATTAAAAATATTAATTTTTATATTAGGCTTAGCTGCCGTACTAGAGTTATGGGGGATCAAAATTGGTCCAATTATTGCAGGATTAGGTTTATTTGGTGTTGCAGTTGCTTTAGGTGCACAAGATTTGTTCAAAAATTTAATTTCAGGAATTTTAGTTTTGGTAGAGAAAAGATTTAAAATTGGAGACTGGATACAGGTAGAAGGAATTATCGAAGGTATAGTTGAAAAAATTGGATTTAGATCAACTACAATAAGAAAGTTTGATAAATCTCTTGCAATCATACCTAATTTTCAATTTGCAGAAAATGCTGTAATTAATAATAGTGCTAAAAATAATTGGGCAATTAGCTGGATTATAACTCTTCAATACGACTCCACTATCGATCAATTGAGAACTATTAGAAATGAAATTGAGGCTTATATTAATAGTAGTGAAGATTACGACACTAAAGTTGGTGTAGCAGTGAGAGTAGATAAATTTTCGGATAGCTCCATTGACATGTATGTTCGTTGTTTTACAAAGTCAAATAGTTGGAATGAATGGTTGTCAGTAAAAGAAAGATTGGCAATTGAAATTAAAAAAATAGTAGAGAAAAATAAAGCATCTTTTGCATTTCCAAGTTCATCTATTTACATTGAAAAAAAATGATAGCTATTTTTTATTTGGCTTTACAAATTTTAAAGCTTTACTCTTATATAGTTATTGCGAATGTAGTTGTAAGTTGGTTGATTGCATTTAATATATTGAATACTCAAAATAGATTTGTTTATTCAATTTTAGAGCTGACCTATCGTTTAACTGATCCGTTTTTGATTAGAATAAGACGATTTTTACCGAATTTAGGATCTTTAGATATTTCACCCATAATATTACTTCTGTTGATTTGGTTTATAGAAATGTGTATGAAACTTTATATAGCACCCTTGATATTTTAAACTTATGATTTTAATAGATGGAAAAAAGGCAGCAGCTGAATTAAGAGAAGAACTTAGAAAAGAAGTAGTTGAATTAAAAAACAAACATAACAAAGTTCCAGGCTTGACAGTCATATTGATTGGAGATCTAACACCCAGCCAGATATATGTAAGAAATAAAGAGAAATCAGCAAAAGAAGTAGGATTAAAATCAGAGGTAATTAAGTATCCTGATTCTGTGGAGGAAAAAGTTATCTTAGATAAAATAGATGAGCTTAATAAAGACGATAGCGTATCAGGTATTCTAGTTCAATTACCTTTACCAAAACATATAGACAAGCAAAAAATTATAGAAGCAATTAATCCCTCTAAAGATGTAGATGGATTCCATCCAATGAATGTTGGAAATCTTTCCTCAGGCTATGAAAGTTCCGTTCCATGTACTCCATTAGGGTGCTATTTGTTAATTAAAAAAATTGAACCAAATTTAAGTGGAAAAAAAGCAGTAATAATTGGCAGATCAAATTTAAATGGAAAACCAATGACACAACTTCTTTTGAAAGAAAATTGCACAGTTACAATCACCCACTCAAAAACTAAAGATCTTAAAGCCGAATGTTTGGAAGCAGATATTCTTGTTGCAGCTGTTGGTATACCTGAACTTGTTAAGGGAGACTGGGTAAAAAAAGATGCAATAGTAATTGATGTAGGTATCAATAAAACAGATAAGGGTATTGTTGGAGATGTTGCTTTTGATGAAGTTTCAAAAAGTGCTAGAGCTTTAACACCAGTTCCAGGTGGTGTAGGTCCAATGACAATAGCGTGTTTATTAAAAAATACCGTAGAGTGTTTCAAAAGATCGCAACTTTAAAGTTACAACCAGTTAAATTTTTTGATACCTTATAGCGTGAAGAAACCAAAGTATCCTTATAGAATTGCAATTGTATTTTTGATTTTAACAGTCCCTACTATTGGAGCAACCCAACTGGGATGGTACCTATATGATCAACAAACAGGTTTTGATTATGGTATGATTGTTGGAACATTTTCAGTTATATATGCTGCTTGGTTAATGTATGAAAAAAATTGGAGAGAAGAGGAAGAGGATGATGATTAAATTATGGAAAAATTAATTTTTTTTGGTTTAGTAATTCCAATTTTCCTTTTTGTTTTATATTTGGGTGGTACAGCCATTATGAGTGGTTTTAGTGCCAAAGAAGCTAATAGAAAAATTAAAGATGAAGAAGAAAATAATATTTCTCCTGACCAACTTAATGATGATCAATCTTTAAGTGATCAACTTGAAAAACTTAATAAATTAAAAGAGTCTGGTGTTTTGACAGAAGAAGAATTTGAAAAGGCCAAAAATAAATTACTAAACAATTAGATTACTTTGTTAGTAATAATAAAGTTGCCCCTGTTATAAATATTAAAATCCCCATAATCTCGATAAAGGTTATTTTTTCCTTAAAAAGATATTTGGATGAAATATAACTAAAAAATATTTCAATTTGACCAACTGCTCTTACAAAAGAAGCCTGAATTAAAGTGAATGCAAAAAACCAAGATAATGTAGCTAAAAAACCAGCCAAGCCTGTTAAACAAATTTCAAATTTATTATCATAAAATTTTTTGAACTCTGATTTTTCGAAAATTAGAAGATAAACCGTCACTGCTGTAGTTTGAATTATCAAAGCAAAAAAAACTGTTGTAAGTGCTTTATCAAAATTAGAAGAAAAATTTTCAAGTGATAGTGCTGCGGCTCTAAAATAGACAACACTAAGACCCAACAAAAGACCTGCACCTAATCCAATGAGTGTTACTTTTGAAAAAAAATTTTTAAGAAATAATTTCACGTCTTTAATCGTTATTACAATTACTCCAATAGTAGCCACTATTATTCCAATAATTCCAAATAAATTTAATTTGTCTTTCAGCAAAATATATTCAAATATAGCAATTTGAATTACTTCCGTTTTACTCAATGATGTACCAACAACAAAATTTGAAAATCTGAAAAGATATAATAATGTAATTGTAAATGTAACTTGTAAAATAGATCCTAAAAAAGTGTAAAAAATAAAATTAGTTTGATTCAGAACTTCTGGGATAACATCTAAATTATGAAAAATAAAAAATAATAAAAATGCAAATGGCAAAGCAAAAGCAAATCTTACATATGCTGAGGCAACTAATGAAAGATTTTTATTTAGTTTTTTTTGTAATGACGTTCTTAGATTTTGAAAAAAAGCAGCTAAAACTGTAAAGATAACCCAATTCATAAATTTATTTAGACCAAAGTTTTAATAGAATTAATTGCTTAGTTGTATCTAAAAAAACTACTTTTTCTCCATTAACCAAAGAGCATCTGCACCTAAAAAGTAAATTTTTCCATTACTTGGATGTACTTGAATATCTCTTATTCTCCCAACTTTATCTTTAAAGATAATATCTTCTTTCACATTTGAAGTGTCATCAAATATTAATTTTCTCAAAGACTTATCTTTTAGTGAAGTAATCAGAGCATGTCCATTCCACTCTTTAAATTCATTACCTTTATAGATTGTTATCGCACTTGTTGCGATAGATGGGACCCAATAATGTATTGCTTTTGTAAATCCTGGTTTCCATTTAGGACCAATCGGAATGCCCGAATAGTTTGTTCCACCCCATCCTAAAATCTTCCATCCATAATTTTCACCTTTTTTAGCTTCACCAAACCAATCACCCCCTCGTGCTCCATGATTACTCATATAAATTTTTCCATCATATGGAGACAAAGTTAAACCTTGAGGATTTCTAATTCCGATTTGATAAATTTCTGGAAGCCAATCTGATTTACCTTGAAATTTTGGATTATCTTTTGGGATACTACCATCAATATTTATTCTAATAATACTGCCAGGATGTTTGGTAGGATCTTGTGCAATCATACCCTCTCCTCTTTCACCAGCAGATGCAAACAGAAAATCATCTTTTATGGCTAATCGTGATCCAAAATGATATCCAGAGTTAATAGGCGGATTTGCTTGAAAAATATTTTTAAAGATAAAATCTTTTTTGTTAAATTTTGATTTTGCTATTGAAGTGCTTGTTTTTCCATCACCCCTATTTTCAGCATATGAAATATATACAAAATTGTTTTTATAAAGAACATCTAACAAACCACCTTGGCCATGCTCTAAAAAATTAAGGTTATGATTAACATTAGAAATTTTTTTTGTTTTAAGATTGATTAATTTGATTGATCCACTTTTCTCTGTGATCAATAACTCTTTGTTATTAATAAAAGTTGAACCCCAAGGGCTATTTAAATCGATTAACTTTTGAAATTTAAAGTTTTCAGATTGCGCAGCTGAAATACTGACTATAAAAAAAACAATTATTTTAATTACGGTTCTCAATTTTTACTCTGCTCTTCCTTGAATATAAAATTCATTGTTATTATTTTTTTTTACTTTATCTTTTGTATTAAACCAATTATTTCCAAATACACTTATATCTCCTTTTACATGGAGTGTGCCGTCTTCAAGTTTTGTATCACAATATAAATTATCTCCCATTAGAGTTCCTTCGATAGATCTTTTTTTATATTCTAAAACTTTTTCTGTATTTTTAAATGTTGTATTAATCGCACATGGACCAATTTCTGTCATACCCCAATTTACCATGAAGTTACAACCTCTTTTGACAAAATTAATTATTAAATCCCATTCCACAGGTTCACTACCACATGTCACCCAAATACCATTTAGATCTAAACTTTTGAACGATTTAGTAAGAGAGATGGCTTTGCCATGATCAGGAGTAATGTGTGTATGTGTAAAGTTTCTTATTTTTTTACAAAAATTAAAAGCATTAAACTTTTCAATTTTTATCTTGGCACCAACCTCAAAAGCAGGGAGTGTTTGTGCTAATAGACCACCCGCATGTTCCATCTTACAAATAGTATAAATTTTACTTTTGGAAGAAATTTTTTGGCATTCTCGTGCAATTTTATTTGCACTTTTTAATTTTTCTGGTGACTGATAAATCTTTTTTTTTGGTCCAGTTGTACCACTAGATTTTAATTCAATTCCATTTCTTAGTATCTGAGCCAAACTGTTTTTCTGTTCCATCAACAATTTTTTTTGCGAGTTTGTAAGGTGTGAAAACAAAGATCCACGGAAAAATACTATGTATTACACCAGTAATAAAAATTAAAAGAGCTAAAAAATTAAAATAACTTGCATATAAAAAATGTTTTAACCATGAAGAGTTAATTTTCTTAAGATGTTTAAAATCTAAATCCATTTTAAGAAAGTTTGGATCTACCACCGTCGACAGCAATTATTTGACCTGTAACCCATGAACTATCATCAGTAATTAGAAATTTTGCAAGAGCAGCTGAGTCTTTTCCTTCACCTAATCTTTTTAAAGGATGAGCTTTCGCTATACCATCTGCCAAAGCTTTATTTTTTAACATTGGCTCTGCAATTTTTGAATTTGTTAAGCTTGGAGCAATACAGTTTACTCTTATATTTGGTGCAAACTCTGCAGCTAAAGAAACTGTCAATCCTTCAACACCCGCTTTTGTAGAAGCTATTATTGCGTGATTAGTAAATCCTCTTTGAGCAGCTACAGTTGAAAATAGAACTACTGATCCTTTATTTTTTTTTAAACTTTCTTGATAACCTTTAATAACCTCAACTGCTGAATAAAGATTTAATTTCATACATTTATTAAAATCTTCTTCTGTTACCATTCTTAAAGGTTTTAAATCTATAGAACCTACACAGTAAGCAACACCTTTAACTTCTTGAATGTCATTTTTAACTTTTTCAATAAACCCGTTCTCTAAAACATTGGCTATTGTAAAAGTACAACCTAATTTTTCAGAAATATCCTTTGTTTCAGTTTCGCTTCTCCCAACCAAATGAATATTAAATCCCGAATTTACCATTTGTTTGGCCAAGCTAGATCCGATTGAACCTGTCGCACCAAAAATTAGATATTTTTCTGACATAAAAAATTTTATTAGTTATATTTAGTTATGAACTTATTCTTTATACTGGGAAACCAATTATTTCCATCAAAATACTTAGATCGCTTCAAAAAAGACCATCTATTTTTTATGGCTGAGGATTACGAATTGTGCACTTATGAAAAACATCATAAACAAAAGATACTTCTCTTCTTATCTTCCATGCGGTCACATGCAGAAAGTCTTAAAAAAGATAAATTTAAATTAGAATATATTAAAATTGAAGATAAAGAATTTAAAGATGATTATTTGAAGAAATTAAAGAGAATCATTATTTCAAAAAAAATAAAAGAAATTTCAAGTTTTGAAGTTGAGGATAAATTTTTTGAAAAAAAAATAAATCAATTTATTAAAAAAGAAAAACTAAACTGGAATGTTATACAAACCCCAATGTTTTTAAATTCAAGAGAAGAATTTAAAGAATATTTATCTAAATCAAAAAAACCTTTTATGGCAACTTTTTATAAGGATGTCAGAAAAAAATCAGGAATATTAATGGGTTCAGATGGGAACCCTATAGGAGGTAAATGGAGCTTTGATGAGGATAATAGAAATAAATTACCTAAAAATATTTCTATTCCAAAATTTCCGAAAATTAATGAGACAAACCACACAAAAAAATTAAAACCAATTATTGAAAAATTATTTAAGGATCATCCTGGTACAACAGATAATTTTTGGCATGCAACAGAATATAATGATGTCATTAAGCTTTTAAATTTTTTTATTAAGGAAAAATCAAATTTATTTGGTGATTATGAGGATGCAGTTGATCAAAAAGATAATATCTTATTTCATAGTGCTTTAAGTCCTTATATAAATTTAGGCTTAATAACGCCTGAGTTGATTATCAAAAAAATACTCGATTTTCATAAAAGTAAAAAAATTAAATTAAATTCTTTAGAAGGTTACATACGTCAAGTAATCGGTTGGAGAGAATTTATGAGAGGAATTTACCAGAGTTACTCTAATGAAATGGAAACTGGAAATTTTTTTAAACAAAATAGAAAAATGAAAAAATCTTGGTATGATGGAACAACTGGTTTACCACCACTCGATTATGCAATTAAAAACGCTCTTAATCATGGATGGTCTCATCACATTGAAAGGTTAATGATCTTATCCAACATCATGAATCTATGTGAGATAAAACCAACTGTTGTTTATAAGTGGTTTATGGAGATGTTTGTAGACTCCTCTGATTGGGTAATGGTGCCAAATGTTTATGGGATGGGGTTGTTTAGTGATGGAGGAATATTTGCAACCAAACCATACATTTGTGGATCAAGCTACTTTATGAAAATGATGGATTTTAAAAAAGGTGATTGGTGTAACATAATGGACGGGTTGTACTGGAGATTTATTGATCGAAATAGAAAATTTTTTTTGAAAAATCCTAGACTATCCATGATGGTTAGAATCTTTGATAAAATGAAAACTGATAGAAAAAAATTAATTCTTCCAGCTGCAGAAAGATTTATTAAACAAAATACAATTTAGTGAGAAAAGAAAATCTTCCTTTTAAAATCTGTATTATTTGTAAAAAACCTTTTACATGGAGAAAAAAATGGAAGTTAAATTGGGAAAGAGTTAAGTATTGTTCAAAGAGATGTTCTAGCAAAAAAATATGAACTTAGAAAAATACAAATGGAAAACTAGAATCTTACTTGTTTCTACACCAAATTATAAGGATAGAACCTATCTAGAAGCGAAAAAAATTTATCAAGCTAAAATAAAAGATTTTCATAAAAGATATGTAAAATTAATTTGTAAAATTAATAAGAAGGAAAAATCTTCTATTAATTTAATTGGTTTTGATGGAAAATCTAAAAAGAAGATGGATAACCTTAACTACAAAATAGCGTTTAAAATCATAGATAAAATGCCACTAAGTAAAAAATTTAGACCTATAAACTTATCGCTTTATTCAGATTACAATCCAAAAACTACTACCCAAGGTTTGGGATTTAAAAATAAGGAAAAAGCCCTTTATACAATTAAAACTATTAAAAATCGTTCAAGTAAGTATCAGGTAAATGTCATTGCAACCATGTTGGGTAGAGCAAAGAATCATCCTAACAAAACTGAAGATATGGAGGATGCCATAAAAATATTTAGTGATTGGATGAAAAAATATAAAAGTAAAAAAAGTGAGAATTAAGATGATAAAATATTTAAAAAAAATGGTAGTTTTACTTTTTCTACTTACCCCAAATAGTCTGTATGCTGATTTTTTTGAGGATATAACAAACCAAATTGTTGATAATCCCAAAAGACTTAGCTATGGAGTTTCTGTAACTGATGTAAATCAAGATGGAAATTTTGATTTTGTAGTCACTGGATTTGGTTATTTGAATTTAGCTTTATCATATGAGAATGGAAAATTAATCAATATTGTAAATCAAAAAAAATTTACAGATGAGTTTAGGAGAACTATTGGGGTCGCTGCATGCGATATAGATAAAGATGGATATGAAGAAATATATTTTCTTAACACTGATACATATAGTGGTACAAAAAAATACTCAGACAGACTTATCGATTTAGAAAAAGATAAGTATGTAGATTTATTTGAAATTAAAAAAAATCAGAGAGATCTTAATTTAACTGCTGGTAGATCAGTTGTCTGTGTCGACAGAGAAGGTGATGGAAATTATGGTGTTTATGTTGCTAATTATGGAGGACCAACTAGGTTTTATGAATATAGTGACGAGATAATAGTTGATAAATCTGTTCAGTTAAATCTTGCAAAGGTCACTGGAGGTCGAGCTGTTGTAGCTGGACATATTATTTCTGATAAAATTGATGTGTTTGCAGCTAATGAAAGAGGAGCAAATTTTTTATATAAAAACAATGAGGGTAAATTTTTAGACGTTGCAAACGAATATAGAGTTGAGGATTTTCTTCAAAATGGGAGGGGAACTGCTTTGTCTGATATTTATTATAGAGGACGATTAGACATTTTAAACGGAAATTGGGGAGGATTTCACAGAGCCTATGTGTTAAAGGATAATATTTTTCAAGATATAGCCAAGCCACCTTTTGATGAGCCATCAAGAATAAGAACTGTTATTTCAGCTGATTTAGATAATGATGGTTATGATGAAGTCTTCATGAACAACATTGGTGAACCTAATAAACTTTTTAAAATATTAGATAATGGTGTGATTGAGCAAATACCATTAGATGTTGGTTTAGAGCCAAATGGATATGGAACTGGAGCAGCAGTTGCTGATATAGATAATGACGGTGTTCTAGAGTTATTAGTTTCACACGGAGAAAGTTTTGATCAGCCATTGTCCTTGTATAAAGCAAAAGTAAATCCTCAAAATAAATATTTAAGAATAAAACCTTTAAATAAATATGGTGCGCCTGCAAGAGGAGCAACAGTGACATTAATTTCAAATTTGAGAAAACATTCTAAAACAATTGACTCTGGATCTGGTTATCTTTGCCAAATGGAGCCAGTGGCTCACTATGGAATTCGAGAAAATGAAAAAAATATAAAAATTCAGGTTAGGTGGACTAATGGTGAAACCGAAACGATTTCTATCAAAAAATTAAACGAAACAATTGTTTTAAATCAAAAATAACTAATTTAAAGGTTGCAGAACTCTATTTATAAAATGGATTACACCATTTGATGCTTCAATGTCAGCTGTTACAACTTCAGCCTCATTTATATATACAATTCCATTAACCTTTTTAACCGTTATCTCTTCACCATTAATTGCTTTAATTTTTATTTCACCGTTTATTTCTGAGGAAGTTATTTTTTTTGAAAAAACATGTCTTCCTAAGATGTTTATTAGTTTTTCTTTATTCTCTTCTCTTAAGAGGCCGTAATATGTTTGTGCACTAATTGCAGCAAATGCATCATCTAATGGTGCAAAAATTGTAAATGGTCCATCGCCCTCTAGATTTTTATCTAAACCCGACTTAGTTAGTGTTTCATTTAATTTAGTAAACTTGCCAATCTCATTAAGTTGACTAATTATATTTGCAAATGTAATCGTTGGTGCGAAAATCATTACTAGTAAAAAGATAATTGAGCTAATTTTTTTCATTTGTTTTAAATATATAAAAATTAATAATTTAAAAGGTTAATTTAGTGCGACAAATGTTTAAACAAAAACTACATATTGTTTATATTTAACACTAGAAAGTTACAACTATTAATCTAGACTGAACTTTAACCATAAATTTTAATCTAAATAAATGAGATTTTTAAAAAATATAATTAAGACATCAGTCATTATTGCTCTAGTTTTGTCTTTTTCAAATATCTCAAATTCATCAGAAAAAAACTATTACAAAGATTTGATTAATGACTGGTCAAGAATATTTCCAGATAAAAATAGAAATGCTGCAGGCCCAAAATTCTTTAAATATATAATTGATAAAGATATTACTTATAAAGATTTTATTGAATACAACAAATTATATTGTGCTGTATCTGGCTCATTAATTGATCCTAACAGTCAGCCAGATTTTATATTTGTTAACGAAAGAAAAACTAAAAATAAGATTTGTGGTAGCTACTATAAATGCTGCATCCCATGTTCATGTGATATTATGAAATACTCCGAGGTTCAAAAAATGAAACATAAATTTAGTGATGGTGTAAAAGAGTTTTTTGTTTTTACAATTAAAAATCCTTGCAAAAAACAAGACTTTCCAAACAGAGTAAATAAAGATTATTTTTGTGATGGTGATAAAATTAATGATAAACAAGTCTACAGTATTAAAGATCGAATAGTAATAGGTTTACTACATAATGGGAAAAGCTGTGAAAAGGACGAGATAGATTTTGTAAAAAGTCATCAGATAACTGGAAGATTTTGCGAATTTAGAAATAATACCCCTATAGAAAATTTAGAAGCTGGCATGGGTGATATTTTTATAAAACTTGCAAGATAACTTTTTATGGTAAAGAAAATCAAAAAAAGAAAAAAAATCAAAAAAAAAAATCCAATAGCAAAATTGTTAAGTTCACCGATGTTAAGAAATAAAATAATAAAAAATGAAAAAAAAATTTATAATAGAAAAAAGTTTAAATTGGAGAATGAATAAAATTTAACCTTAATTAAAAGTTGAAATTATTTTGGGAATATAATTCTTAAAATTAAAAAAACCTTTATTACAATATTGCCAAGAATATTGATCTAGTTTTCTATACAGAAAATCAAATTTTAAACTATTTGAATTTAAATAATCGAAGCTTTCACCAACATTTGGATATAACGCAATAACTTTCTCTCCTATATCTTTAATTTCATTTATGTGGACTGTCTCACAACTTATAGACTTATCATTTAATCTTTGCTTTTGGTCATCAATTAAAAGTGATTTAAATTTGATAACATTTTCACTTAATTTTATAGATCTAGTTTCATTTTTATTTGAAATTATATAAATCTTTTTAAATTCATTATTTTGGAAATCACTAGTTTCAAATGATAAATTATTTTCAAAAATTAAAAGATTTCTATCATCTAAATTTTTATTACTAAAATCTTGTTTGACAATTGAGTAAGTTTTTTCTGAAACCTTTGGGGGAGCGTTCTCATTTAACTTAATATTATTAAATCTATTATTTGTGAATTTTTTAATATTCCATTCACTGGCTAGATAATGTTTTCCTTGCGTTTGAACCCCAGCTACCCATCTCCAACCAAGAGTGTTAGACGCAGCATCTCCATCATAAAGGTGTTGCATAAAAAATTCTGCTCCTAATTGCCAGGGCAACTCCAAAGTAAAAATCCAAATACTTGCAAACCACATTCTTGTATGATTATGTAAATAGTTGTTTTCTTTGAGTTCATTTACCCAGTAATTAAAACACTCAATATTTGTTTTTCCTTCAATGGCGTTTTTATAATTTTGGTTATCCTTAAAATCTTCTCTGATTTTATTCAATTCAATTAGATAATCTGTCCAAACATTTGGTCTTAATTCTAACCAGCCTTTCCAATACGTTCGCCACAAAACTTCTTGAATAAATTTTTCATTTTTGGAAAAAGAAAATTTGCTAAGTGATTTTTCGATTATTTCTCTTTCGTTTATTATTCCGTGAGTAACGTAAGGAGATAAACAGGATACATTGGTTCTCTTTTCTGGTCCAAAATCAAAATTTCTTAATTTAGAATATTCAGCTAGATTTTCTTCAACAAAATTATTTAATTTATTTAAAGCCGCAGCCCTAGAGGCATTAAACTTCATTTTTATTTATTTTGATTTTTTTTTCTTAAGACCAAGTTTATCACTATGTCTTAATCTGAGAATAACAATTGCACCTGCAATCAGCACTATAGCGATAGCTTCATAAACTAATGCTGTTGGATCCATTTCTTTTCCCTGAAGAATTATAAATCGCGCTAAAGCAGTAATAGCTATTAAAAGTGGTAGTGTAATGCTTATTGATTGCTGGTTCCAAAAAACTCGCACCATTGCAAGTACTTCTAGGTAAAGAAACATTAATAGTAAATCAGCTAAAGTAACTGACCTGTTTTCAAACATTTTATACATCTCTATACCCACTGCAATTACTGTACTTACTAAAATAATAACCATTAAAATAAGTTGTAAATTCTTAGCTACTTTTTCCATTATTTGTCTTTACTAAATGGCAACCATTTTTCAAATACAGATTTTGATGAACCATCATATGGTATTGAATAAGAGTAGGGGTTTGGACTTGTTAGAACTTCAATTCCTTTAGAAAATACGAATATAAATACGATCACAAAAACGAGGACCATTATTTTAAAGGGGTCAAAATTTTTTGTTTTAAAAACACTAGATGAATTTTCTTCAGCCCTGTGAAAATGTTTAAAGGTCATATACACAGCAAAGATCAAACCAATATGAGCTAAAAAAAGTCCAGTCCAACCAAATACAAAAGTCGTATATGAAAACACGTATAAACTAAAAACTGTTGTCCAAATAAAGCTTAAAACTAATAAAATTTGCAATCTGACTGTTTTAGGAAGTGAGCGGAGATCATTTTTACTATCATCAAACAATATGTTTGCTGTATCTCTCATCCAATTTTTAATTGATTCCATGATTCTAAGATATAACTAAAAATAAATTTAACAAACTATAAATTGTCCTAAAACTTAACAATATTAGAGTTTTTTCTTGTGATAATTAATAAATCTTTCAACATTAGATTTATTGAATGTTTTATTTTCCTCAAAAGAAACTTTTTTCATTGAGTACGCAGTACTTTTTGTAATTCTAGATAGGATAGTAATATTCCCTTTGTATAGTTTAAGTTTTACAGATCCATTTACCTTATTTCTTTTTTGATCAATAATTTTTTGTAATTTAAATCTTTCTTTTGAGTACCAATAACCATTGTAAATTAATTCTGCATATCTTGGCATGATCGAGTCCTTTTTGTGCATCGTTTCTTTATCCAATGTCACTGACTCGATAGCTCTGTGGGCGTGAATCAAAAGTGTTCCACCTGGTGTCTCATAAACTCCTCTTGATTTAATTCCAAGAAACCTATTTTCAACTAGGTCAACTCTTCCTATGCCATTTTTTCCAGCAATAAAATTTAATTTGGTAAGAATGTTTTCAGGATTTAATTTTTTTCCATTTATTCCAACAGGGTCACCATTTTTAAAATTAATTAAAATAAAAGTTGGTTTATTTGGTGCTTTTTCAGGAGAGGTCGTTCTTTGGAAAATAAATTCTGGCGCTGAATTTTTTGGATTTTCTAAAATTTTACCCTCAGTTGAGGTATGAAATAAATTATCGTCGACAGAAAAAGGAGGTGCACCTTTTTTATCTTTTGGGATAGGTATCCCATGTTTTTTTGCATAACTTATTAAATCATTTCTGGATCTTAGTTTCCAAATTCTCCAAGGAGCAACAACTTTTATCTTTGGACCAAAATAATGATAACCTAGCTCAAATCTGACCTGATCATTACCTTTTCCTGTTGCTCCATGAGATACTGCAAACGCTTTAAATTTTTTTGCTATTCTTATTTGGTCTTTTGCAATTAATGGTCTTGCTATGGAAGTTCCTAATAAATAAACCCCTTCGTAAACCGCGTTACCTCGTATCATTGGAAAAACATAGTCTTTTACGAAAATATTTTTTAGATTTTTAATTATAATCCTTTTTACACCAAATTTTTTAGCATTATTGATTATCTTTTTTCTATCAATCTCTTGTCCTATATCAGAAGTGTAACAAATTACTTCTGCACTATAATTTTCTTGAAGCCATTTTAGAATTATAGATGTATCTAAGCCTCCTGAATAAGCTAAAACAATTCTTTTTTTTGATTTCATTAATTAATTGCAAGCTTTTTTTGCAGAGTTATAAGCTTTAGTAAATCCCAACAATGAATAATGATCTATGGTTTGAGATCCTTTTTCATTATAGCCGGTAACCATAATTCTTGATCCTTTTTTCATAACCTTAACCATTATCTTTTCTTTTTTACCGCTTGTCATCCAAGCAAAACCTTGTTGTTTGATATCAAATTTAAATTTATTATTTCCTGATGTTGCTAAAACAGAATTGTTTTTGTTAAATTCATATCCAGCAGTTGCACTAATCTCATTAGAAATTTTTTCATTTGGTCTGAAGGTAACAAATAATCTGGCATCTCTTTTATTTGTTTTTGGTGCCTGTAAAACTGGAATTGATTGAGCAAAACAAATTTTTCCAGAACTTTCTTGTACTACTAACGTTTCCCAATCTTTGAATTTACCAACCTTTTTAATATCTGCTAAACTAATCGTAATAGGAATGATTAAAAATAGAAACGTGAAAATAAATCTTTTAATTATGGACATGGGTTAGGGTATTTTTGTTGAATTTTGTTAATATCATTAATTATATCACTGTTTAAATTTACATTTACACTTTCTATGTTTGTTTTCAACTGTTCCATTGTTGTTGCTCCAATAATAACGCTTGTGGTAAAATGTTGAATTTCACAGAATTTTAAAGACATTTGAGTAAAATCTAAATTATATTTTTTTGAAATTTTGTAGTATTCGTCGATAGCTTTTTGACCATTTTCATTTTTATATCGATTAAAATTTTTAAATAGTTGCATCCGAGATTTTGCTGGTAGTTTATTATTTCTATATTTTCCTGTTAGATATCCAAACGCTAATGGAGAGTAAGCTAATAAGCCGCTTTGCTCCCTTACAGAAATTTCTGCCAAACCAACTTCATAAGTTCTATTGAGTAAATTATATGGATTTTGCACTGACATCATTTTTGGAAGCCCTTTCATCTTTGAGAGTTCAAGAAATTTAGATAGACCCCAGGCAGTTTCATTTGATAAACCTACATATCTAACTTTACCTTGTTCAATTAATTTTTTTAAACTTTCCAAAATTTCTTCAAAAGGCGTCCAATTTTTATCATTCTCATCATGTTCATAACCATAATCACCAAAAAAATTTGTATTTCTTTCAGGCCAATGAAGTTGATATAAGTCAATATAGTCGGTTTTTAGTCTCTTCAAACTCTCATCTAAAGCTTCCATAATCTTTTTTTTACCAAAACTATTTCCACCACCCCTAATATATTTGTTTGATGTATTCCCGCATACTTTTGTAGCCAGAACAATTTCATTTCTTTTTTTTGTTTTCTCAAACCAATTACCAATTATTCTCTCAGTTTCCCCATACGTTTCCTCTCTCATTGGAATTGAGTATATTTCTGCTGTATCCCAAAAATTTACTCCTTGGTTTAGAGCAAAATCCATTTGTTCAAAACCTTCTTTTTCTGAGTTCTGTTCACCCCAGGTCATTGTACCGAGACAAATTGTACTTACATTTAGATCAGTATTTCCTAATTTTTTATAATTCATTACTTTTTAACAGTATTAGTCATTTATTGTTTTTTTGATATCTTGAATAATTAATAAAAGATTATATATATTTCGACATGGAATTTAATAAAAAAGGTATCTTAGGAAGAGCAAAACAAGCTGCTCAACAATCAGCTACAGCAACAGTTACAGATGAAGGCTTAAGAGCTTACATGCTTAAAGTATATAACTACATGGCAACTGGAATTCTTCTGACAGGTATAATTGCACTAGTGACTTTTAAAATGTCTGTTGTGACTGATAGTTCAGGGTCTATAGTTGGACTAACTCAAATGGGTAATGCAATCTACATGTCAGGATTAAAATGGTTGGTTATGTTAGCTCCTCTTGGAGTGGTATTTTATATGAGTTTTGGAATAAATAAAATGAGTGCATCAAAAGCTCAAACAACTTTTTGGATTTTTGCTGCGTTAATGGGTTTGTCTCTTTCATCAATTTTGTTAGTTTATACCGGCATGAGTATCACAAGAGTATTTTTCATTTGTTCAGCAACATTTGGAGCTATGAGCATCTATGGCTATACAACTAAAAGAGACTTAACAAAATTAGGATCTTTTTTAATGATGGGGTTAATTGGAATTATAATTGCATCAATAGTTAATATATTTATGAAATCATCAATGATGTATTTTGTGATCTCAATTTTAGGTGTTTTAATATTTGTTGGACTAACCGCATATGATACACAAAAAATTAAAAACATGTATGCTGCTAGTGACACAGGTGAACTAATGGGAAAAAAAGCGGTAATGGGTGCTTTAACTCTCTACTTGGATTTTATTAATCTATTTATTATGTTATTAAGACTTTTTGGTCAAAGAAGATAATTCAAATTTTAGAGTTTTTTCCAAACAATCTTTTGCAGAAGTATCTTTAAATCGAAAGAATTTTTTAAAATTTTACCATTTGAATCAGTTATCAAATATCTTAAGTTTTTATTTTTTGGTTTAAAATTTTTACAAATTTTATAAAGAGCATTTTCTGTAGCATTTTTGAATACACTAAAACTAACTTGTTTACTAGAAATGCTTAATCCGTAATCTTTCCATGAGCCTTTCGAAACCATTTTTGCATATAGGTCTAAAATGATTTTTAATTCATACTTTTCAAAAAAATGTTTTTCATCAACATTCTTGTCATGAACATTGTTAATTATTAAACGTAAATTATTATTCATTTGTTTTGTACTTATTGATTAGGCTAATTTGAAAAGCAGTAAAAATGAAAGTAATCGGTAGCAAACCCCACACTTTAAAATTTACCCAAAATTCCTCAGACTGAGTTCTCCAAACCAACTCATTTAAGATAGCAAGGCTAAAAAAAAAATATATCCATCTTTTATTTAATATATTCCAACCTTCATCAGTTAACGAAATAGATTTGCCCATTAATTTTTTCAGTACTGGTTCGTTTGTGAAGTATCTTCCAAATATAAGTGCAAGAGCAAAGAGTACGTTTATAATTGTTGGTTTAACATAAATAAAAACTGGGTTATCAAAATAAATTGTTAACCCACCAAAAAATGTAATTAAAACTCCACTTAACAATGTAACTTTTGGTATTTTTTTTTCTAAAAACCACATTACCGCTAGGGCAATTATTGTCGCAACTATAAATGGAGGTATTGCAATTTTTAAATTTTTTCCACTATCGTAATAGTAGTAAAAAAAAATCACTAAAGGCCCAAAATCAGTAATAAACTTTAAAAAAGATTTATTCACTTAAAGATAATAACATAAATAGTATTTCACAAAAAACTTTTAATTTTTTTTATTGATTTTTATTTTTAAATACCCATACTAAATCTAATGGCAATACAAAAGGCAAAGTTCTCAATTGGTGATGTCGTAAAACACAAACACTTTGATTTTAGAGGCGTTATATATGATGTTGATTTTGAATTTAATAACTCTGAAGAATGGTATCAATCAATACCTAAAAATGTCAGACCCAAAAAAGATCAGCCCTTTTACCACCTCTTAGCTGAAAATGATGAAATTACCTATGAAGCTTATGTTTCAGAACAAAACCTTTTAGTTGATGATTCGAATGAGCCCATAAAACACCCATTAATTGAGGAAATTTTCTCAGGAAAAAGAGGATCTAGCTATTTCAAGCTTTCAAATTAGATAATCTTTTTTTTAACACATTTAACGCAAACCTTTGACACACCAATTTGCTAAAATTTTACTATTCTGATCAAGGGTGCTACTTTTTTACCCTTCGTTATTATCTCCCTCTGCATTCTTGATCAGGCAGTTTTTTCATAATAGAAATCGTTAAATAAAATTTTGTAATTATATGTTTAAATATTTTGAACCAAATAAAATTTTTTTAGTTACATCTAAAGCACCTAAATACGTTTTATTTTTATTTATTGTAATTTTTTCGATAGGATTGGCTGAGGCATTAATATTATCTCCAGAGGATTACAAACAAAGTCATTCAGTTAGAATTATGTATGTACATGTGCCAGCTGCTTGGATTTCTCTTGGAACTTTCTCTGCTATCACACTTTTATCTTTGGTTGGGTATATTTTTAAAATTAGAAACTTTTTTTTAATATCAAAAAGTTTAGCACCTTCTGGATTAGTATTTAATATAATAGCTCTTGTTACAGGAGCAATATGGGGTAAACCGACATGGGGAACATGGTGGGCATGGGATGCAAGAATTACTTCAATGTTAATTTTAGCACTATTTTATATTATGTATCTTGTAGCGTGGAGAATTTTTGAAAATAAAGACAAAGCATTTAAAGTAACAACAATAATTACAATTTTCGGAATAATCAATGTTCCAATAATTAAGTATTCAGTAGATTGGTGGAATACATTGCATCAACCCGCATCAATTAGCATGTTATCTGAATCTTCAATTCACGTCTCTATGATGACCCCATTATTAATAATGACTGCGGCATTTGCTCTATTTTCTCTATTAATTTTTTTAATGAAATATAATACAGAACTGATAAAAATTAAAAATAAAGGATTAGATAGATTATGATAAACGATTTAATTTATATGAATGGATATGGACTCTATGTATGGTCTGCATTCTCTTTTACATTAATAAGTTTTACTTCGCTTTTTGTAATTGTAAAAATTCAATACACTAAAGAAAGAAATAAATTTGTAGCTAAATTTGGTTTATTAAATTCTGAAAGAGCAGCTTTTGCAAAAACTCAGAGTATCAATAAAGAGATCTTATCAAATACATCAAATATTTAACTCTTAAACCATGTATGGGCGCAAAGTTAAATTAAGATTTTTTTTTGTATCATTAATATTAATTACCTTAGCCTTATCGGTATTTTTAATTATAAAATCTTTAGAGGAAAATGTTATTTTTTTTAAATCTCCAACGGAAATTAAAGCCTTAGGTGAAATTGATAAAAAAAAGATAAGGATTGGCGGAATGGTAAAAAAAAATTCAATATCTATTATATCGAAGCAAATTAAATTCGTAGTAACAGATTTTAAAAATGAAATAAATGTAATTTACTCAGGTGTAGTACCAAATCTTTTTGCTGAGGAAAAAGGCGTGGTAGCAGAGGGATTTTTAAAAGATAAAAATTATTTTTTAGCAACAAAAATTCTTGCTAAACATGATGAAAATTATATGCCCCCAGAGGTAAAGGCTGCATTAGAGGAGAAATAATTTTGGCAAGTTTGATTGGATCTTATTCACTAAATTTTGGACTTTTTTTTTCTATTTTGATTACTCTTTTTTCAATTAGGAATTTAAAAAATTCAAAAGTTTTTGATAAGAAAATAATATCATTTACATTTCTTCAATTATTTGTTGTTATTTTAAGTTTTCTTGGACTAATTATATCTTTTGTGAATTCAGATTTTAGCAATGAAACTGTTTTTAATAATTCTCACACAACAAAACCATTATTTTATAAAATCTCTGGGACCTGGGGAAACCATGAGGGAAGTTTATTACTTTGGTTATTAGTTTTGACAGCATTCATTTTTATTTTCTTGTTGAGGTCGAAAGAACAACCAAAAAAATACAGAATTTTTACACTTTTATTTCAGCAAATAATAATTTTAGGTTTTTTTGTTTTTTTGATCAAAACTTCAAGTCCATTCAA
Source organism: uncultured Pelagibacteraceae bacterium (assembly GCA_902609915.1). GTDB lineage: Bacteria > Pseudomonadota > Alphaproteobacteria > Pelagibacterales > Pelagibacteraceae > Pelagibacter. Next base: position 19,390 of record CACLTO010000006.1, on the reverse strand, counting down.
TTTTATTTTTCCAGTCCCAAATGAAGGCTTAGGTTTAAACCCTATTTTACAGGATCCTGCTTTAGCTATTCATCCTCCCATTTTATATTTAGGATATGTTGGTTCTTCGATAATTTTTTCATCATCTCTTGCAGCGATGGTTTCTAATTATGTATCAGCAGATTGGGCAAGACATATTAAATCATGGGTTTTAATATCTTGGGTTTTTCTCACATTAGGAATCTTGTTAGGATCTATATGGGCTTACTATGAATTAGGCTGGGGAGGATTTTGGTTCTGGGATCCTGTTGAAAATGTATCCTTAATGCCATGGTTAGCCCTAACAACTCTCTTACATTGTATTCTTGTTTTAGAAAAAAAAAATATTTTAGCCTCATGGGCCATGATTCTTTCTATAGCAACATTTACTTTAAGCATGAGTGGGACATTTCTTGTTAGATCTGGTATTCTAAACTCTGTTCATACTTTTGCAAATGATCCAGAGAGAGGCTTATTTATTTTAATTTTTTTATTTTCATTAATTTTTATATCTATTCTTATTTTTTTCTTTTTTCATTCAAAAGGGGAAAAAGTAGAAAGCAAGTTTTTTTGGCTAAGTAAAGAGACAGCAATCTTGATAAACAACTGGTTTATGATGTATTTTCTGTCTGTAGTTTTAATTGGAACTATTTATCCAATATTTTTAGAAGTCTTGACTTCAAATAAAATATCTGTTGGTCCACCTTTCTATAATAAACTTATATTGCCATTTTTAATCCCATTTTTGATTGCTATGGCAATTGGACCTAAGCTTAGTTGGATAAAATCTGAAATAAAAGATAGATTTTATATGATTGCTTTTTTTGTAATTTCTTCTTTTTTATCAGTATCCATAATTAAACAACTTAATATAAATTTTCTAATTAATACTATTTTAGTAACTTCTGCTTTCTTTCTGTTTTTTATAACAATAAGAGATTTTTTTTCAAAAAAATTCAAAAATTTGTCACAAAATTTGGCACACTTTGGTTTTAGTTTGTTGATATTAAGCATTCTATTTAACAATATTTTTTCGACTGAAGTTATTACAAATTTAAGAGTGGGTGAAACGTTTAAGACCAAAAAATTTACTATAAATTTCGAAGATATTGACCAGGTAAATGAAAAGAATTTTAAGGCAATAATTGGTAAATTTAATATTCGATATTTGGATGGACCTGCTGACATTCTTAATCCTGAGCTTCGAATATATAATCAACCAAACATAGTAACTAGTGAGGCTGATATTAAAACCAATTTATTATCTGATAAATTTATTACTATGAATTATGTTCAGAACCAAGATTACTTCAATATTAGATATCAAGTTAAACCCTTTATGATTTGGATATGGATTTCTGTACTGTTTATAAGTTTTGCTGGGGTCTTAAGTGTCTCAAAAAAAAGAAATGAAGTTTAAGTTCACACCTATAATTATAGTTGTATTTTTTTTTATTATTTTTATTATTTTTTTTACAGGTTTAAAAAATTCAAATATTTATACTCCAAACATTAATATAGAAAAAAAAGTACCGTCTTTCACTTTAAATTCACTTTATGCAGATAAAGAAACTGTTACAGAAAAAATTTTTGATGATAATAAATTCCATTTGATGAATATATGGTCATCTTGGTGTATTCCTTGTAGGGAGGAACATGAGTTTTTAATGGAGTTAAAAATAAATGAAAAAATCCAAATTACTGGTTTTAACTATAAAGATAAAACCAATAATGCAAAAAAATTTTTGGATGAGCTCGGAAATCCTTACACTAAAATTGTTATTGATGGAGATGGCACTGCCTCAATAGACTGGGGTGCATACGGGGTGCCAGAAAGTTTTTTAATTTATCAAAATAAAATCATCAAAAGATATATTGGTCCAATTAATGGTAAAAGTTTAATGGAAATTGAAAAAATAATAGAATGAGATTATTAAAAATATTTTTTATGATAAGTATTATACTTAATTTTACTTTATTGAAAGCAGATGAAATTAAAACTGAAAATCAAATTGCAAAAAATTTAAGATGTCTTATTTGTCAGGGTCAGTCTGTTTATGACTCAGACTCTGAATTTGCATTAAGTCTAAAATTAGTGATTAAGGATAAAATCAATGAAGGCATGAATGAGAAACAAATATATAGTTTTCTAGAACAAAAATATGGTGAATGGATATTGTATGATCCAATTTTCAATAGAAATACTTATTTTTTATGGTTATTGCCTCTATTGATATTCTTAGCAGGTGGTGCAATAATCATTAAAAAGTTTTATATTAAAAAATAACCTTTATTTTATAATTATGAAAATTAAAAAATTTTTTTTGATTTTATTTGTTTCAATTTTGCCTTCAAACTTATTTGGAGAGACAACAACTGAAAACGATAATCATCAAGTGAATTTATTTGTTGGGAACTTCGATTTTAGTGACGATAAACAAAAAGCAATATTATTAGGTTTTCAACATCAAGATGAAAATTTAAATAGGGATACTTTTTTAGGAAACGTCTCTCCAATTACAGGTGGTTTTGTAACAGAAAATTCTGCAGCGTATATCTACACTGGTGTTGAGTGGAACGTGGATATGGGTTCATTCTATTTTACTCCAAGCTTTGCTCCTGGGCTTTATCACGAAGGTGATGGAAAGGATTTAGGTCATATTCTTGAATTTAAATCTGAAGTGCAATTATCTTACAAAACATCAGATACAACAAATCTTGCTGTATCTTACAATCATGTATCTAACGCTAGTTTAGGGGATAAAAATCCTGGGGCAAATAGTTATATGTTTAATTTTCTTAAAAAATTTTAAATAAACTAATGAATTTAAAAGATTGCCACAATTTTAGTGATTTTAGAAAACTAGCACAAAAAAAGCTACCTTCACCGATATTCCATTATATTGATGGTGCTGCTGATGATGAAGTTACATATGCCAGGAATACAAGTGCATTTGACGACGTTGATTTAGTTCCGAATGTTTTAAGAGGGGTAGCAGAAGTTGATTTATCGACCACCATTTTTGGAAAAAAATTAGATCTACCTTTTTATTTGTCACCCACAGCACTTCAAAGACTTTTTCATTATGATGGTGAAAGAGCAGTGGGAAAAGCTGCAAAAAAGTTTAATACAATGTTTGGTGTTTCTGCTTTAGCTACTGTAAGCGTAGAGGAAATATCCTCAATGATTGATACTCCAAAAATGTTTCAATTTTATTTCCATAAGGATAGAGGTTTAAACGATTCTTGTTTAGAAAGAGCAAAAGCTGCCAAATTTGATGTTATGGCTTTAACTGTTGACACTATAACTGGAGGTAATCGTGAAAGGGATCTTAGGACTGGTTTTACATCTCCGCCTAAACTAACATTATCAAGTCTTTTTAGCTTTGCCACTAAGCCAATGTGGGGAATAAATTATTTAACAAAAGGTAAATTTGAACTTCCTCATCTTCAAGATTTTGTAAAGGAAGGAACCAGTACCAACTCATCAATTGGAAATTACTTTTCTACTATGTTAGATCAGTCTATGAATTGGAAAGATGCAGAAAACCTTTGCTCTAAATGGGGTGGTCATTTTGCACTTAAGGGTATTATGAGTGTTGAAGATGCAAAAAGAGCTGTTGATATCGGTTGTACTGGCATCATGGTATCAAACCATGGTGGAAGACAGCTTGATGGATCAAGATCTCCCTTCGATCAATTAGCTGAAATTGTTGATGCTGTCGGAGATAAATTGGACGTGATTTGTGAAGGAGGAATTCATAGAGGAACTCACATGTTAAAAGCATTATCATTAGGAGCTAAAGCTTGTTCAGGAGGTAGACTTTATCTTTACGCTTTAGCAGCTGCTGGCCAGGCAGGAGTTGAAAGAGCATTAGAAAAGTATAAGACTGAATTAGTAAGAGACATGAAACTTATGGGCTGCACAAAAATTAGTGATCTAAATAGAAATAATCTGAGATTTAGGAAATAGTGAGTTTAAAAGGTTGTTATAATTTTGAAGATTTCAGAAAACTGGCAAAAAAAAAATTGCCAGCACCAATTTTTCATTACATTGACGGAGGATCAGACGATGAATCAACACTTAGACGTAATACTGATTCATTTAATGAATGTGATTTAGTTCCAAATATTCTTGCGAGTGTTGGGAAACCAGATCTATCAACTACTTTATTTGGTCGTAAAATAGATATGCCAATTTTTCTATCACCAGCTGCGATGCAAAGACTTTATCATCCAGATGGAGATAAAGCCTCAGCTAGAGCAGCAGAAAAATTTGGAACCTTCTACAGTATGTCTTCGATGGGAAATAACTCAATTGAGGAAATATCAAATATTTCTAGTGGTCCAAAATTATTTCAACTTTACGTCCACAAAGATAGATCAATTTCTGATGATTTAATTGATAGATCAAGAAGATCTGGTTTTGATGCTATGTGTTTGACTGTCGATACTTTAGTAGCAGGAAATAGAGAAAAAGATCATAGAACAGGCTTTACAACACCACCAAAGTTAACTTTTCAAAGTTTAATGAGCTTCGCAATGAGACCTAGTTGGGTATTTAATTATTTAACTGGAAAGAGATTTGAATTATCAAATGTAAAAAAAAAAACAGATAAAGGAACTAATATTGCTAAGTCAGTTATCGATTATATAAATGAACAATATGATCCTGCCATGGGATGGAAGGATGCAGAATATTGTGCAAAAAAGTGGAATGGGCCTTTTGCACTTAAAGGAGTTATGTCAGTTGAGGATGCTAAAAGAGCTATAGATATAGGCTGCACAGCCGTCATGATATCAAATCATGGTGGTAGACAGTTGGATGGTTCAAGATCACCCTTTGATCAAGTTAAGGCAATTTCTGATGCTGTAGGTGATAAACTCGAAATTATTTTAGACGGAGGAGTGAGGAGAGGAACTCACGTGTTAAAAGCAATTGCGGCAGGTGCAAAAGCCTGTAGTTTTGGAAAAATGTTTTTGTTCTCTTTGGCCGCAGGGGGCCAACAAGGTGTTGAACATTTGCTTCAAAACATGCACGATGAGATTAATAGAAATATGGTTTTAATGGGGTGCAAAAACTTAAAAGAGTTGAATAGTTCAAAATTAATCTATAGATAATCAAAGGATAAAATTATGAAATTAGCAAAAAGTTTAGAAAGATTAGGAACAGAGTCTGCATTTACGGTCCTAGCAGAAGCAAAAAAGTTAGAAGCTCAAGGAAAATCTATGATTCATTTAGGATTAGGGCAACCAGATTTTAAAACTCCCAAACATGTTGTTGAAGCAGCTAAAAAAGCACTTGATGATGGACATCATGGGTATGTGATGTCAAATGGTATTCCTGAATGTCGTCAATCTGTAACTAGGTGGATAAAAAAACGTTATAATGTCGATATAGATTTTGAGAGAATAATAATCATGCCAGGTGGAAAGCCGACAATGAGTTACGCTATTCAATGTTTCGGTGAACCAGGAGCAGAGATTATTCATCCTACACCGGCTTTTCCAATTTATGAGTCAATGATAAATTACACAGGTTCAGCCTCGGTCCCATATGACTTAACAGAGGATAAAGACTTAAGATTTGATCCAGATAAAATATTATCTTTAATAACAGATAAAACTCGATTGTTAATCTTAATCAATCCCAACAATCCAACAGGAAGTTTTGTAGAGAAAAAAGATATAGATGTTCTTGCTGATGGTCTCAAGAAACATCCTCATGTGACAATACTTAGTGATGAAATTTATAGCAGACAAATTTTTGATGGAAAAGAAATGCCTACATTTTTTAATTATCCAGAATTAAGAGAAAGATTAATAGTATTAGAAGGATGGAGTAAAGCTTATTCAATGACTGGGTGGAGACTTGGTTGGAGTTTCTGGCCACAACATTTAGTTGAGCATGTTAATAAATTATTAATAAATAGTGTTTCATGCGTTAATGCTGCAGCTCAGTTTGCAGGTATTGCTGCACTAGATGGACCAGATGACTCAATTGATGCTATGATGGAAAAGTTCACTCAAAGAAGAGATTTAATTTATAAAGGTTTAAATGATTTACCAGGTGTGGAATGTAGTTTGCCCGGTGGAGCTTTTTATGCATTTCCTAAGGTAATTGGTACAGGGATGAATGGAGCAGAATTTGCTAGAAAGGCTATGCATGAAGCAGGAGTAGCAATAGTCCCTGGATCAGCTTTTGGTGAAACCTGCCAAAATTATGTGAGATTTAGCTTTGCGGCATCAAGAGATAATATTTCACAGGCTTTAGAAAACATAAAGAAAATGCTAACTAAATAAGCTGTATTTTTCTCTTAATCTTTACTAATATTCTCCAGTATGAATGATCAAGTCCAAACTGAGCTTAAAAAGATTTTTAATTCAAGATTTTCGACCTCTGTGTCTACAAGGACAAATTACGCTAGAGGTGAAGATACCTATGATCCGATTCTATCAAAAGCTGTGGTATTTCCAGAGACTAATGAAGAGGTTTCTCAAATACTAAGACTTTGTAATGAACATAAAATTCCTGTTGTCCCTTTTGGCACAGGAACATCACTAGAGGGTAATGTTGTAGGAAATGAAGAGGGAATAACTATTTGTTTAGAAAAAATGAATAAAATTTTAAGTGTTAACGCTGAGGACTTTGATTGTAGAGTTCAAGCTTGTGTAACAAAAGAGCAACTTAATGATTATTTACGAGAAGATGGTGTTTTTTTTCCGATTGATCCAGGTGCTAATGCAGCTATTGGAGGCATGGCCTCAACGTCAGCTTCAGGAACAATGGCAGTTAAATATGGAACAATGAAGACTGTTATCTTGGGCCTTACTGTTGTTTTACCTAATGGTGATATCATTAACACAGGAGGAAGAACTAAAAAAACCTCTGCAGGTTACAATTTAACAAATTTGTTCATAGGCTCTGAGGGAACGTTGGGAATAATAACCGAAGTTCAATTAAGACTTTCACCTATACCAGAAAGTATAATGTCTGCTGTTTGTCATTTTCCATCTTTAGAAAATGCGGTTCTGACTGCGCAACAAGTTATCCAATATGGAGTACCGATCGCGAGAATTGAAATGCTTAACAAAGATCAAATGGGCATAAGTATAAATTATTCGAAACTAAATGATGTAAAAGAAACGCCCACGTTATTTTTTGAATTTCATGGATCAGAATTGTCTAACAATGAAAATATCAAAATCGTAGAGGAAATATCTAAAGATAATAATGGTAGCTCTTTTAAGTGGGCTAAAGATTTAGAGGAAAGAAATAAACTTTGGAGAGCGAGATGGGATGTTTATTATTCAGTAAAAGCTTTAATAAACAACGGAAGAGTCTACTCAACAGATGTGTGCTTACCTATTTCAAGTATAACAGAATGTGTAAATTATGCAGAGGAACAAGCAGAAAAATTTGGTCTCAGAGCACCAATGGTAGGACACTTAGGTGACGGAAATTTTCATGTACTTTTGCCATTCGATCCAAAAGATAAAGAAATGTATAAAAGAATTAAACAATTTAATGATTTATTAATAAAAAAAGCACTTGAATTAAATGGAACGATTACTGGTGAACATGGTGTAGGCCTTCATAAAAAAGAATATCTCTTAAAGGAGCATGGAGACAATATTCCAGTAATGAAATTAATAAAAAGAAGTATTGATCAAAATAATATTATGAATCCAGGCAAGGTTTTCGATCTTAATTAATAAAAAAACTCTATGAAAAAAATCTTGATTACTAGAAAATTGATTAAAGATAGTGAGGATAAAGCTGCAAAAACATTTAACTCTCTTTTTAATACTAATGACGAATTATATTCACAATCGAAAGTAGTAAAGATGAGCCAAGGTTGTGATGGAATTTTGACATCGCTTACCGATAAAATGGATAAAGAGACGATTAAAAAGCTCCCAGATACAATTAAAATAATTTCAAACTTTGCAGTAGGTTTTGGAAATATTGATTTAAACGCTGCTAAAGAGAAAGGTATTGCAGTAACCAACACTCCAGACGTGTTGTCTGATGCTACAGCAGAAATAGGAATATTACTAATATTAGGTGCATGTAGGAGAGCTTCAGAAGGCATACAGTCTGCAAAAGAGGGTGGCTGGAAATGGTCTGCAGATTATTTAATTGGTAAGCAATTAACTGGAACTAGGCTAGGTATTCTTGGAATGGGAAGGATTGGACAAAAAATTGCAAAAATTGCAAAGTCTCTAGGTATGTTAATACATTATCATAATAGATCAAAGTTATCTGAAGATAAGGAAAATGGAGCAACCTATCACAATAATATTAAAAGTCTTTTTTCAGCTTCTGATGTCTTATCTATCTGTTGCCCTGCAACCAAAGAAACTGAAAATATGATAAATAAAGAAACAGTCGAATATTTTCCAAAAGGAGCAGTAATAACAAACGTTGCAAGAGGTGATATAATTGATGACGAAGCTTTAATAGACGCGCTCAATAGAAGAAAAATTTATGCAGCGGGTTTAGATGTCTATAAGAATGAGCCAAATTTAAATCCTGGTTATCTAAAAATCAAATCAGCATTTATTTTACCTCATTTAGGAAGTGCAACCAAAGATACTAGGATTGCAATGGCTAATTTAGCGATAGATAATATTGATGAGTTTTTCAACACTGGAAATTGTGTAAATAAAGTTAATTAATACTACCCTAGATTGAATTTAATTAAATTTCTGCGTCATCAACACGTTTTTTTAGAAAGACTCTAATCTGAATCTATGTTTAAATTAAACAGTTAATTAACTATATAGAGGAGTAATAATGACTAAAGAAAACAAATCATTGAAGGTGAAAACATCTTCAAGACGTAAGTTCTTTAAAACTGCTGCTAAAGCTAGTGCTGTAGCTGCAGCTGCGGTTGCAATGCCGAATATAGCAACTGCTGGCGGTCATAAAACTTTAAAGATGCAAGCTGCATGGCCAAGTGGAGCAAACATCTTTTTTGAAATGGCCGGAGACTACTGCAAAATGGTAGATGAAATGTCTGGTGGTACACTCAAGATTGATCTTCAACCAGTTGGAGCGGTCGTAAAGACTTCAGAAATCGGACAAGCAGTAAGTTCTGGTGTAGTAGATATGGGTCACTGGGTGACTGCATATTGGTATGGTAAAAATCCAGCTGCATCTTTATTTGGAACTGGTCCTTCATACGGTATGTCATCTCAAGAAGTTATGGGATGGATGGAGTATGGTGGAGGAAGAAAACTATATGACGAAACTCTTGCAAAAGTAGGATTCGATTATGTTGGTTTTTTCCATATGCCTATGCCAGCTCAGCCTTTTGGTTGGTTTAAAAAGAACGTAACTAAAGTATCTGACGTTAAAGGTATGAAGTATAGAACGGTTGGTCTAGCGACTAACGTTTTAACTGCAATGGGAATGGTAGTTAGACAATTACCAGGTGGTGAAATTCAACCAGCTATGAAAACTGGTTTGATTGAAGCAGCTGAGTTTAACAACCCAACTTCAGACTCTCAATTTGGTATGCAAGATGTTTCTAAGCACTATCACTTAGGAAGCTTCCACCAATCTCAAGAGATGTTTGAGATCCCAGTAAACAAAAAAACATATAATAGCTTATCACCTGCACACCAAGCAATATTGAAAAATGCTGCTTATGCTGCAAACAGTGATAACTACTTTAAAGCTTTAGTAAGATACTCAGCTGACTTAGCTAAGTTGATGAATGAGCATAAAGTAAATGTGTATCAAACTTCTGATGAGATCTTAGCTCAACAATTAAAAGGTTGGGACAAGGTAATCGGTGATTTCAATAAGAAAGATCCTTTCTTTAAGAAAGTAGTCGAATCTCAGAAAGCATATGCGAAGAGAGTAATGAAGTACTTGCTGATGAATCAGCCAAATTACAAACTTGCGTATGAAAATGAGTTTGGTCCAATTGGAAAAGTTAAGATATAATCAACTTTTTAATAATTTTATTAAGGGGGCTTCGGCCCCCTTTTTATTTGATTAATTAAGTACAATTCAATAAAAGTCTATATCTATGATGAGATCATATATAAAGTTTGCTGATCGCTTAAGTGTCTCCATGGGTAAAGCATTTTCATGGTGTATAGTTATATTAATGGGCGGAACTTGTTATGAAGTTTTCATGGCATATGCACTAAACGCACCTACCCTGTGGAATTTTGATTTTAGCCTTCAAATGTATGGAGCAATTTTTATGATGGCAGGCGCTTACACATTATCAACAGAAGCGCACGTTAGAGGAGATGTGATTTACAGATTATTCTCTCAAAAAACGCAGGCTTATATTGATTTAGTTTTATATTTTATTTTCTTTTTTCCAGGTGTTATCGCTCTTGCTTTTTATGGCTACGAGTATGCTGCTTTGGCTTGGAAAATTGGAGAGACTAGCTGGAATAGTCCAGCACAAATTCAAATTTATATGGCAAAGTCACTAATCCCTTTGTCAGGAACTCTTTTAACTTTACAAGGTATTAGCGAAGTATTTAGATGTTTAATTTGCATCAAAAAAGGTAGTTGGCCAGAGAGAATTTCAAAGGACGCAGAAGAAACTGAAAAAATATTAATGAGAACTGCTCAGAAAGGAGACGTGGACGATGTTATTTAGTCTTACTAATCCAGAAGTAGCGATTTTGATGATGGGAATATTTCTCTTTGCGGTTTTATTAGGATTTCCAATAGCATTCACATTAATGGCAATGGGTTTAGGTTTTGGGTATTATGCCTATTTTGATCCAACAAAAATGGAACATCTATTCGATAACAGGATATTCCAACTTTTCGTACAAAATACCTACACTGTAATGGACAACAATGTCTTAACCGCCGTACCACTTTTTCTATTTATGGGTTATTTAGTTGAGAGAGCAGGAATAGTTGCAAAATTATTTTTTGCAATCAGATTAGCTTCTCATAAACTTCCTGCTTCTATGGCAGTTGCAGCACTAATTACTTGTACTTTATTTTCGACAGCAACAGGAATTATTGGAGCAGTTGTAACTTTAATGGGTCTTTTAGCTTGGCCAGCAATGGTAAAAGCTGGGTATGATAAAAAATTTGCATCAGGAATAATTTGTTCTGGTGGCTGTCTAGGAATATTAATTCCACCTAGCATTATGTTAATTGTTTATTCTGTTATTGCACAGTTATCTCCATTAAGATTATTTGCTGCTGCAATTTTTCCAGGATTGATGCTAGCAGGATTATATATAGGTTATGCAGTTTTTAGGGCTTGGTTAAATCCATCAATTGCTCCAAAACCTTCGGCAGAAGAGATACCACCACCATCTGTAATCATGAGAGAAGTTTTAGTTTCATTCTTACCATTATTCTCACTTATTATTCTAGTTTTGGGAACAATACTTGCGGGTATTGCTACTCCAGCAGAGGCTGCAGCAGTAGGTGCCTTTGGTGCCTTGGTACTTTCATATTTCTATAAAACTTTAAAATGGAAGAATTTTAAAGAGTCAGTATTCTTAACAGCAAAGACAACAGCCATGATTATGTGGTTATTTATTGGTTCCTGGACTTTTGCTTCTGTTTTTTCTTATTTAGGTGGCCATGAGGTATTTGAGCATTTCTTTAAGTCATTAAATCTCCAGCCTTGGCAGTTTTTAGTAATTACCCAAATAATTATTTTTTTATTAGGTTGGCCTTTAGAATGGACTGAAATTTTAATAATCTTTGTTCCGATTTTTTTACCATTAGTTGAATTTTTTGGAGTAAATCCGTATTTCTTTGCAATGTTGATTGCCTTAAATTTACAAACCTCATTTTTAACTCCACCGATGGCGATGTCTGCTTACTATTTAAAAGGTGTTCAATCAAAGAATGTCGAATTAATGCAAATATTTAGTGGTATAATGCCATTCTTAGGGATTGTAATTTTAGCAATGGTATTAATGTACTTGTTCCCAGGAATAGCACTTTGGTTGCCAGAGACATTATTTGCTAATTAGTATTATAAATGACAGACATATTCTCTTTAAGTTTAGAAGAACTAGCAAAAAAAATAAAAAGTGGTCAACTTACATCAGTTGAGGTTTGTGAAAGATATATAGAGAGAATTAAAAAGTTTAACAAAGATATAAAAGCATGGGCGCATTTTGATAAGAAGGTTTTATTGGAAAAGGCAAGTGAAGCAGACGAACATAGAAAAGCAGGCAAACCTACAGGGTTAATTCATGGAGTGCCGATAGCGGTTAAGGATATTATTGGAACTGTTGATATGCCCACTGAATGTGGAACTGTTATTAGAAAAGGTAAATCGTATTCTCAAAATGCTGAAATAATTGATTTGCTTCATGCGTCAGGTGCAATCGTAATGGGTAAAACTGCAACCTCAGAACTTGCATACTTGGGTCCACCAGCAACTACGAATCCACATGATAAAAGTAGGACACCAGGAGGCTCATCAAGTGGATCAGCGGCTTCTGTCGCTTCTTTTATGGCGCCAGCTTCTATTGGTTCTCAAACGGGTGGATCCATAATTAGACCAGCATCTTACTGTGGAGTTGTTGGCTACAAACCAAGCTATGGACTTATTTCAAGGAATGGCGTTTTAAGAACATCATATAATTTGGACCAAATTGGTATGTTTGGTCGTAAAGTAGAAGATGTAGCTATGTTAGCAAAAGTCTTGATTAAAAAAGATAATTATGATCCAGCTACAATTCATTATTCAACAGAAAATATTTTAGCAGAAACAAAAAAAGGGCCAATATTTGAGCCTAAGTTTATTTTTTATAAAACTGATTATTGGAAAATAATTGATAAAAAATCAAGAGAGGCTTTTGAATATTTTATTAAATCTTTTAAAAAAAATATTGAAATTTTTGATACTCCATCGTATTTCAAGGATATACACAAATATCATCAGATTATTCATGAAACAGATTTAGCGAATAATTTTTCAGTTTATTATAAAAAGTTCAAAAAAAAACTTTCTAAATATATGCAGGATGCAATTTCAAATGGAAATAAGTATTCCGCAAAAGAATATGCTGAGGCAATTGATTTTATGAAAAGGAGTTATGAGTCATACGAAGAAGTATTTGAGGATTATCACGGAGTTTTATCACCATCTAGCCCTGGTGTTGCACCAAAAGGCTTGAAAAGTACTGGAACAGCAGAATTTAACAAAGTTTGGTCTTATCTAGGAACACCATGTATTTCACTGCCTTTACTTGAGGGTGAAAATAATTTACCATTGGGAGTTCAATTAATTGGCAATAAGTATGATGATCAGAGATTCTTAGGTGTTGCTAAATGGTTAGAGAAAGAGTGTCAGGAATAATTGTATGGATAAAATAACAACACTAATTGGTTTGTCATTTGCTATTTTTTTTTTAATTGGTTTGGCAACAACACTTACTAAATCAATGATGATTGGTTTCCTTGATGTATTGCCAGTTTATATTTTAATGGCTGCAGCTATTATGATGATGATTTACGAAGCTTTTTTTGACAAAGATTAATCTATTTTTATTTATTTGAAAAATAGTAATAAAACTTTAATTCCATATATTCTTTTATTTATCCAGCCAATTTTTATGGCAAGTAACTTAGTAATTGCTAGAGGGGGCACAGAACTAATACCTCCAATCTCTTTAGCTTTTTGGAGGTGGACACTTTGTTTTTTTATTCTTTTACCATTTACACTCAATTATTTAAAAAAAAACTTTAATAAATTTAGAAGTGAATTAATAAAATTATTCGTATTAGGGTTTCTTGGTTGTGGAATTTGTGGTGCATTTCCTTTTTTGGCTGGAAAAACAACAACAATTGTTAACATGGGCATAATCTATTCTTCGTCCCCAATTTTTATAATTTTAATTTCTGCAATATTTTTTAGAGAAAGATTAAGCAATTCTCAATATTCAGGTATTTTGATTTGTCTGCTAGGAGTGATTCTAATTATAATAAAGGCCAATATAAATCTACTTATAAACCTTAAGTTTACAATAGGAGATTTGTGGATGTTAGGAGCATCAATTGGGTGGGCCCTTTATACAGTTTATTTATTCCATTGGAAATCGAAACTACCCCTTTTACAAAGATTTACACTTATATCTATGTTTGGAGCAATAAGCCTACTACCCTTTTTTATTTTTGAAGAAATATATATTCTTAAAACAAGTTATGATTTAAATTTTTTATTTTGGGTTTTGTTTGCCGCATTATCACCTAGCATCATTGCATTTTTATTGTTTAATTTTGTAAATAATAAGTTGGGTGCCTCAATCACAGGGTCGGTATTATATTTATACACAGTTTATGGAGCAGTTTATGGTTTTTTATTTTTTAATGAAAGATTAGAAATTTATCACTTAGCTGGTACATTAATGGTTTTCATAGGAATTTTTTTAGTAAAAAAAAATGTTAAAAAAGCTTAGGGATAATTTGTTTTTGTTTTTTCAGATAATTATTTTTCTATATATCTTGATTTTGATATTTTTGTATTTTTATCAAAGAAACTTAATGTATCATCCTAGTGAAAATAATTACTCCAATGATCATTTATCTTTATCTATTGAAAAAGTAAAAGTTAACACCAAGGATGATATTGAATTGTTAGGTTGGTATCATGAAAAAGATCTAAAAAGATATAAGACACTGTTGTTTTTTCATGGAAATGCTGGTTCTCTTGAGAATAGAATTCACAAATTAAATCATTTTAAGGAGATGAATGTTAATGTCTTAATAATTGCTTGGAGAGGTTTTAGTGGAAATAGAGGTAAACCAACTGAAAAAGGTCTTTATGAAGATGGAAGAAGTGCAATCAATTGGCTAACAAGCAAAGGAGTTGAAGAGGGAAACATTGTTATATATGGAGAATCATTAGGGACTGGTGTTGCAACTCATTTGTCACAAAACAAAAATTTTGCTGGTGTTATACTAGAAACACCTTTCACCTCTATGGTTGATGCAGCTAAAACATTTTATCCATATATACCTGTGGGCTTATTATTGAGAGATAAATTTGACAATAAATCAAAAATTAAGAATATAAACGTTCCAGTTTTAATAATGCATGGTGAAGTTGACCAGATAGTTCCATTTTTCATGGGAAAAAAAATTTATGAAATTGCAAATGAACCAAAATATTCTTATTTTACAAAACATGACAATCATATGATGGAGTACGATGAAAACCTTATTAAAGCTCTTAATTCATTTTTAAAAAGTTTAAATTAGGCCACAATTTTAACAAAGATAATTCAGAATTTAGTTTTATTTAGAAATAATGAAAAGTTTATCTTTTTTATTTATTTCAATCTTTATTTTTATTACAAACGTTTATTCTCAAGATAAATTCTTTCAACCAGATGATTTATTTCATATAGATCATATGGATTCGCACAATAAAGAATTTAGCTTATATTTTAAAGGTAGAGAAAAATCTGTCTTGGCGAGAGGCGAGAATGATAACTACATAAATGATTATCCAAAAGATCTTTATATTTATAATTATTCAACAAAGTCCTCATTACCTTTAATTTCTTATGATTGGTTTCCCACACAAGCTAAATATTTTTTACAAGAATACGATTTTCCAGTCTTTCCAGATGATTTTGCTTATTATTTATTAAAAGATGACAAGACATTAGTAATGATTAGTGCTGTAAAAAGTTTAAATGCTAATTTTAAATATGATATTAAAAGTAAAAAACTTGAACTTTATCCAACTACTGGCAAATTTGATTTTATAATTTCATCATTTTCTAAGGAATGTGGACATTATAAATTTGATGATAATTACAAATGTTATATCTATAAACCTTTGATCTCTAGCAATTTAATTAATTAATTTGAGTAAAAGCCTCAGCAAATTTATCTGCTTCAAATAACTGTAGGTCGTCCTCTTTTTCACCTAAGCCTAAAGCAATAATTGGAATTTTATATTTTTTAGCTAAAGCTAACAAAATCCCCCCTTTAGCTGTGCCATCTAATTTTGTCATCACAATGCCTGTTATTGGGATAATTTTATTAAACTCTTCGACTTGATTTAATACATTTTGTCCTGAGGTTGCATCTAAAACTAAAATAACATTATGAGGTGCGTTGGGATCTATTTTTTTTGTGACATTAGCTATTTTTTTATATTCTTCCATTAAATTTTTTTTGTTTTGAAGTCTTCCAGCTGTGTCTATTAAAACTTGATTATAATTATTTTTAATAGCTTCATCTACAGCCTTAAACGCTACAGAAGCTGGATCAGCACCTTGGGATGATTTTATTATTTCAACATTTACTTTATTTGCCCAATTTTCTAATTGTTCAATTGCTGCTGCACGAAATGTATCCGAAGCTGCAAACATAACTTTATTGCCTTTAGTCTTCAATATTTTTCCTATTTTACCAATAGTTGTTGTTTTACCAACACCATTTACACCTGAAATTAAAGTTGCGTTAAGTTTATCTTTTTTTTCAAAAAAAGTGTTATTTTCTAAGGGCTTCATTAAAGAAATTATATATTCTTTTAAAATAGAATTTATTTCTTTAGATAAGTTTTTGTTTGGATCAATTTTTTTTCTAGAAATTATTTCTTTTATTTCGGAGGCAGCTTCAACTCCCACATCTGATTGGATTAAAAATTCTTCTATGCTGTTTAAATTTTCATCATTAATTTCTTTTTTGACAATTATATCTTTAAGTCCAGACGTGAACGCTGACGCACTTTTTTGAAATCCAATTTTAAATTTATCAAAAATACCCATTATAATTTTATCTTAATTTCTTCAATATCTGAAACTAGTCCTTTCATATGAATAGAATTATTTTCATCTATTAAAATAGATATTTTCCCGGTTGAAAATTCTATATCAGTTTTACTCTCTGTAAGATTATTTAATTTACCAGCATATGCGGTAGCACATGCTGCAGTTCCACATGCTTTAGTGAGACCTGCTCCTCTTTCCCACACTTTTACCTTGATTAAGTTTTTATTAATAATCTGTGCAATTGTTACATTACATTTTTCTGGGAAAATCTCGTGATTTTCTATCTCAGGACCAATTTTTTCTAAATTAAAATCCTCAATTTTTTTTACAAAAAAAATAATATGCGGGTTACCAACATTAATTGCTGTGCCACCAAAATACTCATTCTTATTTGAGTCAATAATTTTGATATTTAAATTTTTTGTATCCATTTCTTTTGATAAAGGTATCTCATCCCATTTTAAATTTGCTTTACCAATTTCTGTTGTAACTACATTTTTTTCTAATATTTGGGATTTTAATTTTCCAGATTGTGTATTTAATATTATAGATTTGTTATTTTTCTCTTTTGAAATTAAATCTGCAACACACCTAGTTCCATTTCCACATGCCCCAGACTCTCCCCCATCTGAATTAAAAAATCTCAAACGTGCATCTGCAGAACTATCTGGATCAATAAATATTAGTTGATCGCAGCCAATAAAATTTCTGTCACAAATTTTAACTATTTGATCCTTTGTTAAATTAATAATTTTTTGTCTATTATCAATAATTACAAAGTCATTACCTAATCCGTCCATTTTAAAAGCTTTAAAGTCCATATATAGTTATTTAACTTATTTATTGACTTTTTGAACCTCTATTATAGTTTGTGGCAGTTTCCGCAAAAACATTAAATTTGCGGTGTCTTTGGAAACAAAGAGATCGACACTAGTCAGCGAGGGTTCGCCCACTAGTGCGTTTACTGCTATGTGAAATAAATATGTTTGAAAATTTAACAAATAAATTCGAAGAAGTTTTTTCTTCTTTAAAAAAAGCCCCATCACTTGATGAAAACCAAGTAGATGAAGGCTTAAGAGGTATAAGACAAGCTTTATTGGAAGCAGATGTATCTATTGAAGTTGCTAAAGATTTCATTGAAAAAGTTAAACCAAAAGCTTTAGGTCAAGAAATTATTAGATCAACATCTCCTGGGGATATGGTGATAAAGATAGTTTATGATGAATTAGTTAATCTTTTGGGTGAAAAAAATAATGATGTAAATTTAAATGCTGTTCCACCAGTGCCAATGATGTTAGTTGGTTTACAAGGTTCTGGTAAAACCACCACAACCGCTAAACTTGCAAGATACTTAGAAAATACAAAAAAAAAGAGAGTAATGATGGTCAGCTTAGATATTTATAGACCAGCTGCTCAAGAGCAATTAAAATCTTTAGGTGAACAAAATAATATTTTAACTCTTCCAATAATTGAAGGTCAACAACCTGGTGATATTTGCCAAAGAGCAATTAGTGCAGCAAATTTGAATGGTGCTGATATTATCTTATTTGATACTGCCGGTAGAACACAAATAGATTTGCAGATGATGAGTGAAATTAAACAAATTGAAAATACTATAAAACCTGCAGAGACCTTCTTAGTTGCAGATTCTCTTACTGGGCAAGTAGCTGCATCAGTCGCAAAAGAATTTAATAATACAGTAAATTTGTCAGGAATTATTTTAACAAGAGCAGATGGTGATGCGAGAGGTGGAGCTGCTGTCAGTATGAAATTTGTTTCACAGGTCCCAATTAAATTCTTAGGTGTAGGTGAAAAAATTGAAAATCTTGAAGTTTTTCATCCAGATAGAATTGCAAATAGAATTCTTGGAATGGGAGATATTGTTTCTCTTGTAGAAAAAGCAGCCCAAGATCTTGGAGAAGAAAATATAAAAAAAACAGAAGAAAATTTAAAAAAAGGGCAATTCTCATTGCAAGATTATTTAACTCAACTGAGACAAATGAAAAAAATGGGTGGTATTGAAGGTATCATGTCTTTTATGCCAGGAGTTTCAAAAGTTAAATCTCAAATGAATTCAGCTGGAATTGATGAGAGTGTTATCACAAAAAACGAAGCTATAATTTTATCGATGACAAAAAAAGAAAGAGAGAATCCAAAAATAATTGATGGTTCTAGAAAAAAAAGAATTGCTAATGGTTCAGGAACTGATCCAGCCACTATCAATAAATTGTTGAAACAATTTAAAATGATGTCTGAAATGATGAAGAAGATGTCAAAAGGAAATTTGAAAGGTATGTCTGACAAAGGAATACCTCCAGAATTATTTAATCAATTAAAATAAAAAGGAGAATAAATGTTAAAACTTAGATTATCTAGGGGTGGTACAAAAAAGAGACCTGTTTATAAGGTTGTTGTAGCCGATAGCCGATTTGCTAGAGATGGCAGATTTATTGAGAAAGTTGGTTTTTTTAACCCACTCTTGCCAAAAGAAAAAAAAGAAAGGATTGGACTTGAGGCTGAGCGAATAAAATACTGGTTGAGTCAAGGCGCACAACCTACAACAAGAGTAGCTAGAATTTTAGGTGAGAACGAATTAATGCCTATGCCTGCAAATGGCAATAAT
>CACLTO010000005.1 GCA_902609915.1 uncultured Pelagibacteraceae bacterium | reverse complement strand
GCTTATTTAGTCGCAACTTTTTTTTCCTTTAAAGATAAATTAAAAGAATACATTAACCCATTATTTCTTAATCTAAAGATTATTTTAGTATCATCATTAATTTTAGTAGCAATTATAAGTATTCCTATCATCAGTCTACCTGGGGATGATTTTTTTGGAATTAATTTAAAATTCTTAAAACATGCATTGGAATGGGATTATTTTCTAGGTGTGATAACTTTTTATTTATTAACGTTTTTAATGTGGAAAAAATCAAACTAATTTCTTATCCAACCACCACCTAACACCTTAAAACCAAATTTATCTTTATTATAAAAAACACATGCTTGTCCTGGAGAAATTCCATCTTCAAATTCCTCTAAAATAACTAAAGCAGTATTATTTGGTTTGAAAATTACTTTTCCCTTAAGGAGTTTTCCTGTTGATCTAACCTTGACAAATACATCATTTTGAAACGCTTCTTTACCTGCTAGTAAATTTAACTCGTTAAGCTTAATATCTTTTTTTCCAAGTTTATCTCTTGAGCCCACAATAATCTCATTTTTATCAGCGTCAATTTTTGTTACATATAATGCAGTTTTGTCAGAAACTTTAATTCCTTTTCTTTGTCCTATGGTAAAATTAATTATACCATCATGAACACCGATAACATTTCCGTCAAAGTCTTTTATATTTCCTTTTCTAAATGAATCGGGTCTAAATTTTCGAATTACAGAAGCGTAATCACCATTTGGAACAAAACAAATGTCCTGGCTATCTGGCTTGTCAGCAACATTTAAATCAAGTTTTTTTGCAATTAATCTAGTTTCGTTTTTAAGCATACCACCTAAGGGAAACCTAAGATAATTTAGCTGTTCTCTCGACGTATTAAATAAAAAATAACTTTGGTCTCTATTTTCGTCAATTGCTCGATACATTTCTGTCTGATTATCCTTCGTTATACTTTTTACATAATGGCCTGTAACTAAGGCATCAGCTTTTAAATCTTTTGAAACCTCAAATAGGTCTTTAAACTTTACAGTTTGATTACATTGTACACAGGGAATGGGTGTCTCACCCTTTAAATAAGCATCAACAAAGTTATCAATAACACCTTGTCTAAATTTATCTTGATAGTAAAGAATTTTGTGTTCAATATTTAATTTATGAGCTACTCTTTTTGCGTCCATAATATCCTGACCAGAACAACATTGTTTTGAGGCAGCAACCTCTTTACCATCATCGTAAAGTTTTAAAGTTATTCCAATAACTCTATAACCCTCATTTCTCATTATTCCCGCAACAGTCGACGAGTCTACTCCACCCGACATAGCAACAACAACGGTTGTTTCAGAAGGTTTTTTTTTCAATCCAATAGAGTTTAAATTATTATTCATTTGATGGTATTTATACTTATTTCTAATATAAGGTAAATTAAATGATTTTTGATTTTGAACCAGGCGACAAAGTTTTCAATCCAGCTCAAAAAGATTGGGGAATAGGTCAGGTTCAGTCAATAATTAAGGGTAAAGTTACAGTAAACTTTCAGAATGCTGGAAAAAAAGTAATTAACTCAGAAAACATCGAATTAAAAAAAATCAATGAATCAAAATCATATTAAAGAAATTGTTGAAAATTTAATTAAAACATTTTTAGATGCAGGAACAATCTCATTATCACTCAGAAAACAAGGTCTTATCAAGGAAATTAAACCTGACAATACTCCGGTGAGCAATGGAGACTTAGAGGTAAATAAAATTTTAACAAAAAAAATATTAGAGCTTACACCCAACATCCCAATAGTTTCTGAGGAGTCTTCAGAAAATAAGTCACAAGATAATCTCGAAAATTTTTGGTTGATCGACCCAATTGATGGAACTTTTGATTATATAAATGGTCTAGACGAATTTACAATAAATGCAGGATTGATAATTGATAGAAAACCTGTTGCTGGATTAATTTGTGCTCCAGCAAAAAACAGAATGTTTTTTTCTTATGGAGAAAATTTATCTTTTGAATTAGTTAATGGAAAATCAATTAAATTAGGTCATTCTAAGTATTTTGATAAAAATGAAATTAAATTTGTATCCTATTCAAATAAAATTAAACCTGAAATTGATGAGATTTATAAGAAGCTAGATGTAAAGAAACATGTGAGAATGAAAAGCTCTTTAAAATTTTGTGTTATTGCAGCGGGAGAATTTGATGGTTATGTTGCTGAACCTAGGGCATCAGAATGGGATATAGCAGCAGGTCATGCGATTTTAAAACATTCAGGAGGGAGCGTAAATGATTTTGATGGAAAAGAAATCTTATACGGAAAAAAAGATTTCAAAAATCCAAGTCTAATTTTAAAAAGTAGAAATATTCAATAATGGATGATCAATTAAGAATTATTTTAATCATCTTAGTTTCTGTTTCAATATTTGGTTTATTGGTTTTTGTTTTTGTTAAAAATTATATAAAAAATAAGATAAACCACTTACTAAGTGAAAAGAAAAAAAATAAATTAAAGTAATTTAATTATTCTAAGATAATCTTCTTTTTCAATTTCCATCACTTTTTTTGAAGTGTCAAAATCAAATCCATTTCTTGCAAGTAAAGAAATATCTTTTTTATAAAATAATGATCTATTATCCTCTGTTCTTGCGGGCCCAATTCTTTTCTTTTTACATATTTTAATTGCTGAGTAAAAGTCTTGATCAGAATTTTTTCCCTGAATTTTTTCTACAGTTTCTTTTATATATTGATTATTGATTCCTTTAACTAACAAGTAGTTTCTTATTTTATTAATTGAACTGCCTCTTTGAATCATGCTTTTTGCTTTGCTATCAGAATAAAACTGATCATTTATAAATTTATTTTTTTCTAAATCTGAGAGAACAATATCAATCAAATTAGTCACGTCCTGTTTTTTTACATTTGGAATAGAAATTTTTAAGTATTTTTTTAGTAAATAAGTTTTAAGTTGTTGTTTTGAAGGCGCATATTTTTCCACGTAAGCAAAGGCAAAATTCCTCATCTCTTCAACAGTAACTTTTAGTGTTTTTTTTCTATTTCTTATAGGAATCATAGTCAGATTTAATATAATATATTTTAAAATGATCGAACAAATTTATAATTATTTCACAATAGAAACGCTCTATTATTGGGTGAATATTGGTATTCTACCTTTTTGGCTTATTTTAATTTTTTTTCCCAAATCTCACATATCCAGATATTTTGTTACTTCAATATTTCCATTTTTCATTCTTACTGGTGCATACGTATTCATGTTATACAAGTCTTATCTGAATTCTTTTGATTTTATGGGCAACTTTAATCTTTATATGGGTATTAATGACCTGTCAGAATTATTCTCTAATAAAATTTTTCTTATACTGTTTTGGATACATTTTATCTCCATCAATTTATTTACAGGTGGATGGATTGTAAAAGATTCACAAAAATTTATAATTAATAAATTTTTATTACTGATACCTCTTTCGATTACATACCTAATTGGACCTTTGGGTTTATTTGTTTATTGGATAATAAAAATTTTCTATGCCAAAAACATAAGTTTATATGACTAAAAAAATAGACTTTTATTTTGATTTTATAAGCCCTTATTCATATTTGGCTCACAGAATAATCGTTAATTTAAATATAAGAGAAAAATTTAGTTATAAGGCAATTCTTCTTGGTGGATTACACAACTTAAGTGGCATTACGGCACCTGCGTTCAATGAGAGAAAAATGAAAAACATGAAGAATGATTGTGGATTAATTGCTAAAAAAAATAAAATCATTTTTATTTGGAATGATAAATTCCCAATTAATTCATTATATCTTATGAGAGGATATCTTCTTATAGATCAAAATAAAAAAGACAAATTTTTTGATGTCTGTTTTGATGCCTATTGGAAAAATAATATAGATATTTCAAAAGCAGAAAGTATCAAAAACATATTACTAGAGTGTAAGATTAAACCTAATGATTTTGAAAAAGGTATCAAAGATCAAAAAATTAAAGATGAATTAAAAAATTTAACAAATCTAGCTTTTCAAAATGATATATTTGGTGCGCCAACTTTTGTAGTAAATAATAAATTATTTTGGGGGCAAGATAGGCTTGAATATGCTTTAGATGAGTTGAATAATTAAGTGATTTTAAATTTACTTTGCTTTAACGATCCAAAACCTCCATCTACATGAGATACATTTTCAAAACCCATATCTTCTAAAGTTTTTGCTGCTAATGCAGATCTTAAACCTCCGGCACAAAATAAAACCATCTCTTTATTTAAATCAAGTTTTCCATCTTTAAAATATGCACTCTCTGGATCTAACCAAAATTCAAGCATGCCCCTGGGTATATGATTTGCCCCTTCAACTCTTCCTTGTTTTTCTAACTCTCTAATGTCTCTTATGTCTATTAAATTACATTTTTTTTCATTAAATTTTTTGTGTGCTTCATCTGGTGATATTGTTTTTATTTTTTCTAGCGCTTCTGCTACAAGAGTTTGAGATGATTTAATAGTCATAATATTGTAAACATTTATATCATAAATTTATAAAACATATGAAAAAAATTTTCATTAAAATAGCTAAACTACTTGGCTTTGAAATAATTGATCAAAACAGATTTTTCTCTCCAACCTTAAATAAAAAATTGAATGATAATCTGTCAAAATTTAATGAAAAATCAATAATTTTACCATTAGGTAACGTGGAGATAACAAGAAAAGTTAAATCAATACTAATTGTTGTTAGAATGAACACAGATGTAGGGATTTGGGATCAAAATAAAAAAAGATTGTTTGAAGAACCAAAAATAGAATATTCGATAAGATCGATCAATTCTTTAATAAAATCGATTTATCATTGTCAAAATGAATTATCAAAACTTAATATTAATACTGTTATTATCGATGACAACTCTAAAATAGAAAATTTAAATAAAATAAAAGATCTTATTAAAAACGAAAATATAAAAATAGTTTCATTAAATCATAATAAATACGAGTCTATTATAAAAAAACAAAAATCTAATCAAACTTTTTCAAATTTAGCTAGTCTCCTTCAAAGTTTTGAGTATGGCAGGGATAACGGGGATGACTTAATTTTTTTTGCAGAAGATGATTATATCCACACTGAAACCATGCTTAAAGAAGTGATACTAACGTTTGAGCGGATTTCATCTCAACTTAATCATGATATATTTATGTGTCCTTCTGATTATCCATATAATTATATGAACCATGAAAATACCAATATTTTTATTGGTAGTCATAGACATTGGAGAACAATAGATAAAACTTTATGTACTTTTCTAACTACAAAAAAATTAATTGATAAATATTGGGAGAATTTTAATCAAAATTGTATTGATAGACACGATCCGTTTGAAAAGTATTTAAATAAAATTTATCAGATAGAAACTTGTATATCTCCTTTAAAAAGTTTGTCTTTACATATGACAAATATCAATTCAAGTTATGGTTTATCTCCTTTTGTTGATTATAAAAAATTATGGGACGACAACAAATTAAATGCTTAGAGAAAATATTAAAGCTCCAGCTATAAAGTTACCCTCAACAAATAATAAAGAGTATTCACTAAAAAATTCTATTGGAAGTTTTGTTATAATATATTTTTATCCGAAAAATGATACACCTGGCTGTACACTAGAAACAAATGATTTTAATAAATTGCTTCCTCAATTTAGGAAGCTAAACTGCGAAGTTTATGGTATTTCAAAAGATAGTATCGAAAGCCATAATAAATTCAAAAAAAAATATAAAGTAAGATTTAATCTTTTATCTGATTTAGATAAAAAAGTTTTAAAAAAATATAAAGTGTGGGGTAAAAAAAAATTTATGGGCCGAGAATTTATGGGGGTAATCAGATCAACATTTTTAATTGATAAAAAAGGTAAAATTCTAAAAATTTGGAAAAATGTTAAAGTTAAATATCATGCCCAAGAAGTATTAAAAACTCTAGAAATAATAGCAATAAAATAAAAAGCCCCCCGAGGGAGGGGCTTTTTAGTTAACTAACTAAGAGAGAGTTGAAAGGATCCTTCGTAAAATATACAGAGAGCGCGAAGGACCCTTTTCTTTATTAACAACTAGTCGCGAATTGCGTATGCAACCACACCTGTTTCAGTAACGTCAGTACCTTTGGTTTCAGCTTCTTTACTTAGTCTAATACCAATAGTTGCTTTCATAATACTCCAAACAATCAAAGCTACTACAAAAACAAAAACGTTAATTGAAATCACGCCTAATAATTGAGTTCCAAATGAAGTATCTGGATTCGTAATCGGCACTGCTAAAGTACCCCAAATACCAGCAAATAAGTGAGCTGGTATTGCTCCTACTACATCATCAATTTTCAATGAGAATAGAAGTTTAGTACCATAAACTACGATTACACCACCAACCGCACCAATCAAAATTGCTGCTAAAGGTGAAGGCATCAATGGTTCTGCAGTGATAGCAACTAATCCACCAATACATCCGTTTAACATTTGAACAACATCTGTTTTTCCAAAGTTCAATCTTGTTACTGTTGCAGCAGCCATTACACCACCAGCTCCTGCTAAGAAAGTATTTAGAAATATTGTCGATACAGCAATTGCATCATCAGCTGTACCAATAGCTAATTGAGAACCACCGTTGAATCCGAACCAACCTAACCATAGAATAAATACTCCTACAGTCACTAATGGTATTGAAGATGCTGCAAATGGTTTAAGTGGTGCAGGAGCTCCAGACTTAGTAAATCTACCAATTCTCGGACCCAACATTAAAGCACCTGCTAGAGCAGCTGCTCCACCAGTTGAGTGAACAAGTGTCGATCCTGCAAAGTCTGAGAATCCAGCAGAAGCTAACCAGCCTCCACCCCACTGCCAACCCATTACGATTGGATAAATAATTCCTGATAAAATCGCTGCAAATAAAAAGAATGGCCATAACTTAATTCTTTCAGCCAATGTTCCTGATACAATAGATACTGTAGTTGCACAGAATACCATTTGGAAATACCAATCTGATCCATCTGCATAACCAGTATCAACTGCACTAGCATCAGCCCATGGAACAAAGCTACCAATATATCCACCTTCTGGTATTCCATAAGCAAGATTGTAACCTACCATCCAGAACATTATTCCAGCAATTGATATTAAACCTATATTTTTTGCACAGATAACGGATACACTTTTAGATGTAACCATTCCTGATTCTAACATTGCAAATCCACAAGCCATAAAGAAGACTAGGAATCCACACATTAAAAATAGCAAGGTATTAAATATAAAACCTATTTCAGCTGAAACAGTTGTTTCCGCCATAGCTGCACCATTCATGTTTAATAATAAAACTAAACTAACAAACGGCACACTTATTTTATTAATTAATTTTGTCATAAAGACCCCTTCTGTTAAAAGGTACTTTTATTTTAAAGAGTCGAAATATCTAACGCTGATTGTGTAAATTTGGTATGCAGAATTTGCATATAGAAACAGCCTTAACGCGAATTTTGTTAAGGCTGTTTATAATCTTTTATTTATTAAATACTTCTTTTAAAGCTTTAGCTGGTAAGAATTTTACTTTCTGAGAAGCAGCAATTTG
This sequence comes from uncultured Pelagibacteraceae bacterium, assembly GCA_902609915.1. Classification (GTDB taxonomy): domain Bacteria; phylum Pseudomonadota; class Alphaproteobacteria; order Pelagibacterales; family Pelagibacteraceae; genus Pelagibacter. Next base: position 37,789 of record CACLTO010000005.1, on the reverse strand, counting down.
AATTTGCTCTCCAGTTCTTGGATTTCTTCCAACTCTGGCTTTTCTTTTTGCTACTTTATAAGTACCAAAACCAGCAATTTTGACTGAATCATCACCTTTTAAAGCGTCTAGAATTGTGTTGGTAATTGTATCAAAAGTTCTTTCGGCATCAGCTTTACTAAGGTTTAATGCCCCTGAAAGTTTGACTATTAATTGTTTTTTGTTCATTTTAGCTCCGGTTTTATTAGATTATTCTCATTGTTGTCAAAAGTGTTGATAAATCAAGACTTTTTTTAGTATATCAGAAAAAGTTATACACAATATCTTGTATAGTAAAATAAGTGTTGATTTTACTTGTTTTTTTTAATTAAACAAACCTTTGAAATAAAGGCTTATTCTTTCATGGTTGTTAAAAATATCGTTAATAGTTGCGAAAACCATTAAAGTCATAACAATTGAAAAACCGATTCGAAAAGTTAAATCTATTGTTTTTCTAGAATATTCTTTCCCCCTTATTCCCTCAATTGTATTAAGTGCTATGTGTCCTCCATCTAACAAAGGTATTGGGAATAAATTAAACAAACCAAGGCTAATTGAAATATATGAAATTATCATAATGAATGGCAATATACCCATCTGAGAAACATCACCTGATATTTGAGCTATTTTAATCGGACCTCCTAATTGCCTTAAATCTCCATAGCCTTGGCCCCATAACTTTTGCAAATAACCCCACATCATCTCTAATGTTTTTTGACTAACAAAAAATATCTCTTTAAATGCATGATATGCAGCTTTTGTAGGCCCTAACTTGACATGATTGATATTGTTGTTATTTGGACTAATCATTATTCCAACCATTCTTTTTTCTATAGGATTTCCAAACTGATCAGTGCTTTCAACTAAATTAGGTTTTACTTTTAAAGTGTATTCTTGACTATTTCTTAAAACGACAAATTCAATAAAATCATCTGTTGAAAGCATTATAAATTTAGAAACATCCAATAAACTCTCAACTTTATTACCATCAATATTAAGTAAAATATCATTTTGCTTTAACCCGTAAACTTCTGCAGGACTTTCCTTTTTAACTTCTGAGATTGATGCTGGGGTCATATCTTTTCCTATAAACATAAAGACACCTACAAAAATAACAAAAGCTAAAATAAAGTTAGCTAAAGGTCCACCAAATGCAATTAAATTTCTTTGATATAAAGGTTTAAAGGCAAGTAATTTTTTTTGTTGTTCTTCGTTATATTTTTTTCGAAGTTCTTCTCTATTAAAATCGCTAAAAATACTATGATCACCAAAAAACTTAACATAACCACCAAAAGGAATTAAAGAAAATTTCCATCTAGTACCATTTTTATCAGTATAGCCAAATAATTCTTTTCCAAAACCAATTGAAAATGCAGTTACCCCTACTCCGTACCTTCTTGCAAAATAATAATGCCCATACTCATGTACAAACACTACTATTGTGAGCAGTATTAAAAATGGAATTAAATAACTTAACATTTTATTTTAATTAATATTATCTATCCAATTTTTTAACTCAATCATTCTTTGAGTCTTATTTGACACAGCAATTTCTTTTTTGATAAACAATATATGATTTTTGATTTCTATTTGGTCTTTGAATACTTTTCTGGTTTGAATTAATCTATCTTTCCTAAACTCGATTAGACTTACCATTTTTTCGTAAGTGATTTCAGGGTGATACTGCAAACCATATATTTTGGTTCCATTGACTTCAAAAAACAAACTCTGAACTTCGTTAGTTTGATTTGATGCCAAACAATCACAATTTGGAGGTAATTTTACTACCTCATCAAAATTAAATGCTGGAGAATTAAAATTATTAATTTTATTTTTATAAAGATTATGGCTCAAACCTATATTGTTAATTAATATCTGATTTGCTATTCCAATGTGAGGTTTTTTTGCTTTCTTAACTTCACCTCCAGCCGCTGTAACAGCCACTTGCATTCCCCAACAAATAGCTAAAATATTTTTAACCTTTTTTTGACACTCTCTCATAAATTCAATTTGTCTTCTTATCTCTGGTGTATTGTTATAAATATTTAAACTGCTTCCGCCCCAAATTAATCCATCATATTTTGGAAGTTTTTTATTAACTTCGTCTAAATTTTTATCGGATGATGGGTTTATAATATCAAAAAACAAATTATTATTTAAATGATTAAGACTATCTGTAAGACTTTCTGTGTGTGTCTTGATACCTGCTTTAGTAAAATTATGATTTTCCTCTTTTAAATTGCCCTCAACAATTAAAATATTCAAATTTTTCATCAATTTTAATTAATAATATCTGAAATTTTTGAAATTTGGCCAATTTTAAATATAAGTGCATCCTCTTTATCAAATCCATATTTTTCAGCATTATTTTTAAATCTCGCTGGTGGTTCCATTATTGGTTCTAAAGATAAAACAAATGTGCCCCAATGCATGCCTAATATTTTTTTACTTTTCAAATCCTTACCAATTTTAAGTGCCTCTTCAGGGTTGGTATGGTAAATAGATCTATCTTTATAAGGCATAATTGGATAGAAATTATATGCACCAATATTAATTATAGTCAAATCAATCGGTCCATACTTATTACCTAAATCATGATAAATATTTCCAATTCCAGTGTCACATGCAAATAATATTTTTTTTTCATTATATTCAATTAAAAAACTTCCCCACAAAGTTTTATTGGTATCTGTTAAGCTTCTTTTTGACCAATGAATAGCTGGAAGAAATGTTATCTTCAATTTATCGTTAATTTTAATTTCATCGTACCAATCCATTTCATTAACATTTTGGTATCCATTTGTTTTAAAGTATTTACTAAGTTTAAGGGGAACCAAAACTTTTGCACTTTTGTAAGGGAATCTTCTTATGGTCATCATGTCTTGATGATCATAATGATTATGAGTAAGTAATAATAAATCAATTTGAGGAATTTCACTTAGTTTCAGAGCTGGCTCGGTAAATCTTTTTGGACCAAATATAAGTGGTCCTGCGTTTTTAGAAAAAACTGGATCAGTAATGATAGTGGTGTCTCCTAACTTAAATATAAAAGTTGCATGACCAATCCAAGCTATGTAATTGTCATTTTTATATTTATTTAAATCTCTTAATACTTGAGCCTTATCTATAGTATGCCCATCGGAAATAGTCATATCAAGTTTCTTTTTTTCTTTATTAAAAATTTTATATGACCATTTTATATTTGGATCTCTCTTGGGTGAGCCCTCTGGGTTTCTAAAGGTACCATCAGAATTATGATGATAAAGTTTTTTTTCCATAGAAGTTACCGAGTAATTTAAATTAAAAATTCAAATTAAAATGTAAAAAATTTAATCATATATACCTATGTTTTTTCTAGATTTAAAACTTTTTTATTTTTTTACAATTTTATACTCAAAATTTTGAGAATTTTCGTTAACTTGTAAAAGCTTTGCACCATTCTTGCTATGGAATTTTGTTGCCATTTCTGTAAGAGGAGACAGTGTAACTAGTCTATTTAAGTGATTTGAACTTTTGATTTTTTTAAAAACTTCATTAACAATTAATTTTCCACCACCTTTTTTTTTTGACCAAACAGTATAGGCGATAGCAATTTGACCAACATTTTGCCCTCGAAGAGTACTTTGCAAGTATGCATCCTGACTGAATTTATCTAATTCTTCGACGTTCTTTGGAACTTTATTTGTAAAAGCAAAACACATGACAGCATGAATTTCATTTTTGTATTTTACACCATAAATTTTCCTTCCATTACTTGTTCTAAAGGAAACGTTTAATTCTGGTCTTACAGGATCCTCGGCAGTATTACATTGTTTAAGCTCTACTAATTCAGCTCCCTTAACCCACCCAAAAAAATTATCAATATTTTTATTAATTATTTGCTTATTTTTTCTTATTCTAGCTTTTATTCTAGGTTTAAATTTCTTAGTGTTTTTAAAGCCTTTTTTTTCAAGGTATTTAGCAGATAATTTTTCTCTCACATTTTTGAATACATTACCACTTTTTAACCTATCATTTTCCAAGTATTTAGAGGTTAATTTTTCTTTTACACTTTTAAATATTTCTTTCATTTTAATTTTCTCTAAAGCTGATTATACTTTTTACAAAAAAATTCAAATTACAATTCTTAACATTCATTTATCAAAAATATAATAAAACGAAAATCAATCCCATAGCAAAAAATAAAATTATTACAGCTATATTGTTGATTTTAATATTAAATTTACTGTAAATTTTTTCATTGATATTATCCCAAAAAAGAACAATTAAAAAAATAACTACAGCTGGGATAATAAATTTAATCATTATTTTAATTGTTAGTTCTTATCTCCAACATAAACTGAGACACCTCGAGAATTTATATCAACATCAAATTTTTTGTGTAATGGTGGAAAAGCCCTCTGAGAACAGTCTAATCTATCACAGGTTCTACATGACACACCTATTGGTATTTCTGTGGATTTATCATTAACATTTAAATTTTCTGAGTAAACGAACTCTTTGGCAAATTTTGCTTCACATCCAAGTCCTATAGATAAAATACTTTTTGATTGACCAAATCTTCCAATTCCTTTTTCAACCGTTCTAGCTATACATACATATTTTTCACCATTAGTCATTTTACTTACAGCAGCTTGAATTACTCCAGGTCTTGTTAAAGCAGAATAAACATTCCAGCGAGGACAAGCTCCTCCATATCTTGGTATTTCTATTCCAGATAACGAAAATCTTTTTGATATGTTTCCTGCCATATCAACTCTTAAAAAGTGAAATGGTATACCTGGTAATTTTGGATCTTGTAAGCAAGTTACTCTATGTGCAACTTGCTCAAAAGATGTAGCAAAAGTATTCTGTAATAATTCTAAATCATACTTAAGTTTTTTGCATTCTGTATGAAATAATTTATAAGGCATTAAAATTGCAGCACCACAGTAATTTAATAGAGCAACTTTTGTTAACTTTTTAGACTCATCGGAAGGAAAAGTGAATTTAGATAGATATTCTTCAATCTCCTTATCAGAACCCTCTTGAGCGATTTGAGCAGCAGCATGAAGTTTTTTTGTCTCTAAAGAACTGTAATCACTTAGTAAAAGTTCTTTTTTATTTTTTTTATAGATTTTTGAAAAAGGCTTATTTTCTTCTGGAATAACATCTTTCACAGTTATGTCGTACTCTGATTTTAAATATTCACATAGAGCTATATATCTTGTTCGATTATTTTTTTGAACTTTGTCAAAAACTTTGTTTGCAAAATCTTCTAATTTTGGAAAATAATTTTTGTTCTCTTGTAAAAAATCTGAAATTACTTCACCCGGAAATGAATTTTTTCTATTATCAACAATTTTACCTGATATTGTCTCAATTTTATTTATCATTTCATGGTCTTTCTTTTTTAAAATATCTCCTAACCTTACAATTGCTTTACCAATTTTTGGATTTGTGCCAACTAGATCTTTAACTTCCGGGCCTAATATATCTAAATCCTCGAACAGTTTATCATCAAGTATTTCAGACAAAGTATTTTCTAAGTTAATATCTGTTTTTGAGGTTAATTGAGAAAGTTCAATATTCAGCTTATCACAAATTTTTAGAAGTAAATCTCCATCTATTTTCCTTTTTCCACCCTCAATTAAGTTTAAATAACTCGGTGAAATATTTAAATCCTCAGCTAATTTATTAGCTTGAAGACCTAATTGTCTCCTAAAAGCCTTGATTTTTGGACCTATTTTTAAATCTAATTGACTCATATTTTCTATTTGTAAATTTTGTAAATTTATTTTTACAAAATTTTTTGTTAATTTACAAGACTTTTATAATTTTTACTAGATTTTGTAAATTTTGTAAATTATAAGATTTACATGGACGATAAATTAAAAAACACTGAAAACGAAGCTCAAATCATCAAACAGGAAGACCTAGCTAGACACAATAGTAGAGGGATCTATATGCGAGATGATCATTGTGACTGGGGTTCTAGTGGAATGAACGATTTAACTGAGACGCTTACAGACTCAAACTAATCGTATAATTTCTACTAAATTCCACTTATCAATAATAGCTTTTAAAATAACAGGAAAAAATAATGAGTGCTGAAAATATCTCATATGACTTAAAAAGATTTGCAGGAATTAAAAGAGATTATAGTCCAGAAGAAGTTGAAAGACTTAGAGGTTCAATTAAAATCGAATATTCGCTTTGCAAACAACAATCCACGAAATTATGGAAATTATTAAATACTGAAAATTATGTAAATACTCTTGGTTCCTTGTCAGGTAACCATGCAGTCCAACATGCAAAAGCTGGTTTGAAAGCAATTTATTTAAGTGGTTGGCAGGTAGCTGCTGATGCTAATAGCGCAGGCGAAATGTATCCAGACCAATCTTTATATCCTTATGATAGCGCTCCTAAATTAGTTGAGTCTATGAATAATGCTTTAATAAGAGCTGACCAGATACAACACATGGAACTTAAAGATGGTGATATGAAAAAAGAAAAAAGAATTGATTACATGCTTCCAATTATTGCTGACGGGGAAGCAGGTTTTGGTGGCCCTTTAAATGTATTTGAACTCGCAAAAAAGTTTATTAAAGCAGGAGCTGCTGGAGTTCATTTTGAAGATCAATTAGCAAGTGAAAAAAAATGCGGACACATGGGTGGTAAAGTATTAGTTCCCACAGGTACTATGATTAAAAATTTAAAAGCAGCAAGATTAGCTGCTGACATTGCTGATGTACCTTTAATAATTCTAGCCAGAACAGACGCAAATGCTGCAAAATTAATTACAAATGATCACGACGATAATGATAGACCTTTCTTGACTGGTGAAAGATCACCAGAAGGCTTTTACTATGTAAAAGCTGGAATTGATCAGGCTATATCTAGAGGTTTAGCATATGCACCTTATTCAGATTTAATTTGGTGTGAAACTGCAACACCAAATCTTGAAGAGGCAAAAAAATTTGCTGAAGCAATCCATGAAAAATTTCCTGGAAAGCTTTTAGCTTATAATTGTTCTCCATCGTTTAATTGGAAAAAACATTTATCGGATGAAGAAATAGCATCATTTCAACAAAAAATTAGCCAAATGGGTTATAAGTTTCAATTCATTACACTAGCAGGATTCCATACTCAAAATATTGCTATTTTTGAATTAGCAGAAAAATATAAAAAAGAAGGTATGGCTGCATACTCAAAAATTCAACAACTAGAATTTGCTCGTGAAAAAGATGGATATACTAGCGTAAAACATCAAAGAGAAGTTGGTACATCTTATTTTGATGCGGTGTCGAATACAATAAGCAGTGGTAAAAGTTCAACCACGGCAATGGAAGGCTCAACAGAGTCAGAGCAATTTCAATAAAAATATTTACGAATATAATATTAATTAATAAATACCCTAAATATGATGGGTCGATTATGACTTAATATTGTAACCTTTTTTTAAGAGAATTGAGACAGAGATCACACATATCACTAAAAATGAGACCATTGATCCTACACTTATCCAAATATTAAAATCTGATATTCCATAAAATGAGAATCTTAAACCATCAATTAAGTAAACTACTGGATTGAAATAAGAAACAGTTTGCCAGAATGGTGGCAACATATCAAGACTATATAAACTACCCCCTAAAAATACCATTGGTGTAATAACTAATGATGGAACAATAGACATTTGTTCAAAGTTTTTACTTATAACACCAATTAAGAAACCAAATAATGCAAAAGTAAAGGAGACTAAAACCAATAAAAATATCATTAATACTGGATACTCAACAGATACATCAGCAAAAAAAGAAGCTGTAATAAAGATTACTGCGCCAACAATTAAAGTTTTGGTAGCTCCTGCTCCTACAAAAGCTAAGACTGTTTCAAGTGTAGAAATAGGTGCAGCTAAGATCTCAGTAATGGTTCCATTAAATTTTGGAAAAAAAATCCCAAATGAAGTATTACTTATTGATTGAGTGAGCAATGTTAGCATTAATAATCCTGGAACGATATATGAACCATAACTCACGCCATCAATTTTTTGAATGTAACCTCCAATCACTGAACCAAAAACAACAAAATACAATGACGTGGATATTACTGGTGATAGAAGCGACTGACCTACAGTTCTTAAAAATCTATTCATCTCGTGAACATATATAGCTTTAAAACCGTAATAATTAAATTTCATTATTTTCCTTAACTAAGTTAACAAATATTTTTTCTAAATTGCTTTGCTCTGTTTTTAAATCTCTTAACTTTAATCCAGTATCCTTTAAATCCTGCAATAAGTTAGTTATACCCGTTTGTTTTTCTTTTAGACTATAAGTATAATTTAAATACATTTTATTGTCTCCAATATTTAAATTATATTTTTTTAATGATTTAGGTATTTGGTCAATGGTCTCTTGTAATTCAATTGTAAGTGTTTTTTGACCCATCTTTTTTAACAATTCTTTTTTTTCTTCAACAAGTATTATTTCGCCTTGATTGATTACACCAACCCTATCCGCAATAGCTTCTGCTTCTTCAATGTAATGAGTTGTTAAAATAATTGTCACTCCTGTTTTTCTTAATGTGTCTACTACTTCCCACATTTCTTTTCTTAATTCTACATCTACACCTGCTGTAGGCTCATCTAAAAATAATATCTTTGGTTCATGAGATAAAGCTTTAGCAATCAAAACCCTTCTTTTCATTCCACCAGATAGTTGTCTTAATCTTTGGTCTTTTTTATCCCATAAACTTAAATCTTTTAAAATTTTTTCTATGTGTTCAGCTTTTGGCGGTTTGCCATATAAACCTCTAGAATATGAAACAGTATCAAAAACTGTTTCAAAAGACTCTAAACTTAATTCTTGAGGTACCATTCCAATTCTGGATCTTGTCTCCCTATAATCTTTGATTATATCAAAACCATCAACAGAAACAGAACCAGATGAAGGTGTAACAATGCCACAAATAATACTTATTAAAGTTGTCTTTCCTGCACCATTCGGTCCAAGCATCGCAAGAATTTCACCTTGTTTTACCTCAAGGCTAACTTCTTTTAATGCATTAAAGCCATTATCATAAACTTTGGAAAGACTATTAATTACTATTTGGTTAACTGACATCGTGTCAGATTTATAGACATAAATTTTTTTAATGCAATCGAGTAATATTAAAACCTTTTAGCTTTTAAAACTAATAATGGTAAAAAAGTTGCAATTACAAAAGATAAAAATAATAATGACTGTGACACAATAGGTGTAAACAATTCTTTAGGTAAAAGGATACCAACTAATAAACTTTTAGAAAAATCAGGAGCAGGAAACATTAAAAAACCTCCAATCAGTCCAATTATAATTGAAATATACGCATTTTTTTCTTTAATGTTTTTATTATAAAAACTGTAAAAAACGGTAATCACAAAAGCACAACAGAATAAATCAGCTAGTAAAAATAAATATAAAATATCAAAACCTTTGGATGCAACTATAAAAGAAATAAAAGATAAAAATAAAATTACATATTTGGATAAATTTAAATAATTTGTTTTTTTATCTAGATTAAATGTTGCTTTACCGTCTACCACAATCAAGCTTGATATAGCATTTACCAAAGTATCCACAGTTGAGATGGTTAATGCCAAACCTAATATAATTACTACAATAGAAAGTAGTTCTGTTTGATCTTTTAGTAATAATGTAAAAAAACCAAGGTCTGGTCTCGTAGTTGGATCTATTGAGAAAGCAACCATTCCTGAAAATCCCATGTAAAATACGATAGGTATAATTATAAAAAAAGATATAATTAAGCTTTTTCTAAGAGTTTCAAAATTCTTTGCAGCATACACTCTTTGCCAGTTACCCTGATGAAATAAATTAGTTGCTGCTACTGCAATAAAAAAAGTTAGACCAGCTGTATAACTTGGCACATAAGAAGAGCTTAATAGTTGAGGATTTTTTTCTTTTATAAAATCAAAAGAAAATTCAGATCCTGTAAAAGACCTTACGTAAGCTAGAGAAATTAACAAAATAACTCCAATAACAACCATCTGAATATTATCAGTAAATATTGATGCTCTTAAACCCCCATACAAAGTATATGCAAGTGTGGATAGAAGCACAATTAAAGCAGTTATCCAAAGTTCTGTACCTGAAATATAATTAATCAAAACAGCTACAGCAGTAACTTCCGCACACAGAAAGATAAACATATAAAAAATTGTCATTAATAAAATTAATTTAAATAAACTTTTTCCAAATTTTTTACGCATAAACTCAATCAAAGAGGACCCTTTAGGGAAGTCTTTTCTAATTTTTTTTCCAAGATGTATTAAAAAAAACATCGGAAAGGCAGTTCCAAGTGAATATCCTATAATAGCTCCTATTCCTCCCCATGTTGCTGCTGATGCTGGGCCAAATAAAATCCAAGCTCCTAAAGCTGAGGCAGTTAAACTTGTTGTTAAAGAAAATAATCCAATATTTCTATTTGCGGTTAAATAGTTGTTTAGACCTTGATAGTTTCTCGAGTTATACAACCCTAAAAAAACAAATATTAAACTTATAATAACAACTAATGTTAGCGATGTAGATTGACTTAAAAAAAATGTTTTAATCATTGTTATCCCTTTCTGAATTACCGGACAGGTTCTTAGGGTTTAATCTCAGTCTGTTAAGACACCCCTTTGAATATATCTATACTTTATTATCCATAATTTCAACCATACATTTGGTTGCGTATTCTTTCCACTCAGCTGAATTTTTACCTTTTAGACTATTTAAATGATCACGATTATTTTGAATATTTTCTTTATGTTTAATTTTGTCTTTTTCATCCAAATTTGATTCCATGTTTGCTAAATTTGTCTCCATGGCTCTTATCCAACTATTTCCTAGCTCAACACATTTTTTATCATCTTTTTCATCACAGATTTGTTTAAAAAAGTTAAAAATAACATCATCAGTCTTTACAGAGTTACTCATTTAAGTAGGTATTACTTTTTAAGACAATTACGAACTAAAATTGCCATCAAAATCCACATCACAAAAACTTCACCATTTGTAAAAGAATAATCCGCTCCAGCAAAACCAGCAGCAAAATTTATTGCATAAATAATTATTGTCGAAATAACCAAACTTATGACAAGATTTATAAGCCCACTTACATAGTTCATAATTTTATCTTAGCCAGAATTAATGTTAATGCAAATTATATTTCTATTCTAAATTGAAATTTTTTATGAAAGCCGAATACTACAAACCAGTCAGGTTGTATTCAAGAAATATATTTTATTTAAACTAAAATTAATTACTTGAATACAACTTAATTAAAATTTAATCTTTTTTACATAAGGAGGTAGTTTCTATGAATAAAATGCCACCTGATACTTAGCTGGCTAGGTTTATGTTTGATAAAAACGAAAAAAATAAAAGTCTAATTAGACTTGAGTGCCAAAAAAACGATTAAGGGATGCTTTTTTGGTTGAATAACCAAAAAGCAAACCCTTCATCAATTTTAAAGTTAGTGTGGCGCTCTAAATTTACTATGACAGGCTTTACAATTGCTCCACATCATTTGAGTTAAGGTAGACCTAATATCATCAGAGTCCTCTATTAATGATGTTAATTTGATCATATCATCTGATGATTTTGTCATTAAATCATTGAACTCTTTTTTATTTTCCCAGATCAAAGGAAGGGCCTCGGTTTTAAAACCTTCTTTTGAATTTTCTGGAAAATATTCAATTAAAGTTTTGTAATTTTCACTCATTTCTATCATTAAAGATTTCGACTTATCGAATTCTCCTTTACTAGCCAAAGCTTGTACTCTTTTTGCAGTGCTATAATTCTTGCTAAATAGGGCTTTTCTTCCTTTTATTATTTCCTCAACAGACATTTCGGAATTAACTGGAAGTGACAATAATACGAAAATTAAAATGCAGAAAAAATATTTAATTACTTTTATAATAAACAACATATGAAATTAAAGAATACCCTAGCAGAATATGGAGCTATTTCCAGAATATTTCATTGGTTAAGTGCCACAGTATTAATAATTCAAATTCCTTTAGGTATGTATCTAGTAGACATGGATTTCAGTGAGAAAAGATTAACCACAGAAAATATTCACGTTACAGTCGGTATTAGTATATTTTACTTAACTATACTAAGGCTTATTTATAAAATTTTTAATCCAACTCCAAAATTAAATAATAGTATTTTTCCTGGTCAGAAAATAATTGCAAAATTAAATCATGTGTTTTTATATGTTTCAATTTTAATGATTACAATCTCGGGTGCTCTAAAAAAATTATATAACGGTGAGGAGCTTAATATGTTTTTTTTTAATCTTGAAATTCAAGATAATTTTGATTTAGCGGAAATATTTTACGAAATCCACATCCTAAGCAATTATACGCTTATCGCATTAATATCCTTACATATTTCTGCTGTTATAATTCATAAAATATTGTTTAAGGAGAATTTGCTTAAAAAAATTTTATAAAATAATACAATTTAATTTGTCTTTAAATTTTAATTTATTTTTATAAATGTAATCAATTTCTTGAATACCTTGGGTAATTTGTTTTTTGGATAGAGGTATTAAAGTTGAAATATATCTATTTTTAACCATATCTAAATATTTCTTTTTACTTATTTTCACATTAAAAATAAATCTTTTTTGAATTCTTTGAGGATATAAGTTTGTAATAATCTTCAATATTTTTTTATCTCGCATAAGAGATCTGCTAAGTTTAATTTTCATTAATTTAAAAGTTGGAATTTCATTGTTTGTCGTTTCCAGAGTAAAAATTAAAATTTTACCTTTTGTATTTAAAATTTTTTCTAATGATTTTAATAATTTTTTTACTTCATTTAATTTTATTAAATGAATTGTTTGTTTAATCAAAATTAAATCAAATTTTTGACTTTTTCTCAAAGAAAGATCTAAAATATTTGCTCTTTTAAAATTAATTCTTTTATCTCTATCTTTGTGATTTATAATATCTATACCCAAAGGTTTATATTTAAGTTTTAATCTTGAACTTAATGAACCTAAAATTTTTCCTCTACCACAACCAATATCTAAAATTTTAAAATTTGAATTAATGTTTGTATTTTTGATTAAAAAATTGTTAAATGAATTAATGTAATTTTGTGAAGATAACCAAGTTTTATTATCCCAATTTTTAATGACAGTTGATGCCATATTTTTTTAACCTCCAATAATTATATGGCCATGGTGTTAAAAAACCAACCATAAGCATCAAAGGTACAACCCACCAGTTTAATATTGCTCCACCAGTCAAGAAGTAATCTGTTAAATTCATCGTAGTTTCCATGCTTATCATAGAAATAAAGCTCATGCCTAAAGCTGTTTTTAGGGCATTATTAAATTCTACATTTTGACGGATTAAAATAAGTGTTTCTAAAATTATACTTGTAATCAACCCATTTATGATTGCCAATATCATAATGGCTAGAACAGGAAAAGGTATTTTAGTTAATTGAAAAAATAAAATAGTTCCGAAGTCTCCAATTGAACATCCAAGTAAACACCATGCAGTATTTTTAGCACTTTGTTTCCATGTTTGTGAACAAGACCAATCAATTCTAGTGGATTCCATTTTAATATGATAATATTTAGTTATGATTTTTAAACAACTATTTGACCAAAAATCTAGCACATACACATACTTAATTGCCTCATCTAAAGGAAGAGAAGCTTTGATAATTGATCCAGTTTTAGAAAACGTAAGTGATTACATAAATTTATTAAAAGAATTAGATTTAAGATTAGTGAAAGTAATTGACACACATATACACGCTGATCATGTGACAGGTGCTTCAAAATTAAAAGATATTACGAAATGCTCCACAATAATGGGTGATCGTACTCCAGCTGATGCTGTCGAAATTAAAGTGAAAGATGATGAATATATAAATTTAGAAAATTTAAAAATCAGAGCTATGTATACTCCGGGTCATACCTCGGATAGTTATAGTTTTTTGATGGATGATTATCTTTTTTCCGGTGACACATTGCTTATAAATGGAACAGGTCGAACGGATTTTCAAAATGGAGATTCGAAAGATGCATATAACTCAATTTTTAATAAACTATTAAAACTTCCTGATGAAACTTTTTTATATCCTGCTCACGATTATAAAGGAGAAAAAGTGAGTACTATTGGTAAAGAGAAAAAACAAAATCCAAGGTTACAGGTAGGTAGTGTGGATGAATACATTGAGATAATGAATAATCTGAATTTAAAAAAACCTAATGAAATAGATTTTAATGTTGAAAAAAATATTAATTTGGGTGCTTAGTTTAGATTGAAGCTTTTAATGCTTCGTAAATTAAATCTTCAGTTGTCTCACCAATACTTCTGTAAACTTCTTGATTGCCTTTAAAAATTATTAATGTTGTTTGATATTGTACATTAAATAAATTAGATATTTCCTTTTTCGTAACGTCAAATGAAAAATATTCAATATTATCAAATTTAATATCCAATAATTCACCACTATTTTTTGCGTTCTGAAGGATTTTCATTTGACCAGCACATGACGGGCAATATTTTATCCAAGAACTTATAACTACAGTTTTTCCATCTGATTGTGCTTTATCGAACAACTCTTTTTTAAAAGTTGTCTCCTTTTCCATTGCATTAGAACTAAATGATAATAACAAGAAAATAGATATTAGAATTCTTTTCATAACTACCTATACCACAAAAATTAGAAACCAATAAGAAGCTAGCCCTGAGATAATTGTCGCAATAATATTTTGACTTACTATTCCAATTAACATTGCAATTATTGCTGCCATAATTTTTGGATTATTTTCTAATTGAAAATCCCCAGAATTGTCCAAAAAAATAGCAGGAAATATAATTGCAGGAAAAATTGCTGATGGTACAAAAGAGAGAATTTCTCTTATTCTTTCATTGAACATTTCTTTCTTTAATAATGCTATCATTGAAAACCTTGTCAAAAAAGTTATCAAACCACAGTATATAATTAATAGCCAATTATTCATTAGTTTTTACCAACTTAGTTAAAATTGCTGCAGTCAGTAAAGCAATAATTCCAGCAACAATAACATATGCTTTATAAGGAACATAATTAAATCCAAACGTTGCAACTAATCCTGAAATAATAATTACAATAACATTTATTAATTTTCTAAAATCATTAACCAACAATGCTAAAAAAGTTAACGGCACTGCAAAACTTAAACCAAGTTTTTCAGGGATAAAGGCCCCTAAAATAATACCTAAAAAAGTGGTTGTCTGCCAAATAACCCAACAAGTAATACCGCCACCAATTAAATGAAAATATTTATTTTTGTCATTATTTTTTTTAAAATACTCATTTGATCTTGCAAAAGCTTGATCAACTAAAAAATATGAGATTACAATTTTCCAAATAAGTTTTAAATCTGATAAATGCTCAGAAACAACAGCTCCATATAAAAGATGTCTTGAGTTTACTGCTCCGACCGAACTTATTATAACTAAAGATGAGGCACCTCCTGAAAACAATTGAAGTAAAACAATTTGTGAAGCACCACCAAAAACTATTAAGGACATTCCCATTGTTTCTATTGGACTAAATCCAATTTCAATTGAAAGAACCCCAAATATCAAGCCAAATGGAACAACGGGAATCATCAAGGGACTAACATCAAAAATACCTCTTAAAAAAACTCTATATTTATTATTCATTTTAGAGAGTTTTTATTAGAAGCAAACTATATGATC
Organism: uncultured Pelagibacteraceae bacterium; assembly: GCA_902609915.1. Classification (GTDB taxonomy): domain Bacteria; phylum Pseudomonadota; class Alphaproteobacteria; order Pelagibacterales; family Pelagibacteraceae; genus Pelagibacter. Next base: position 22,026 of record CACLTO010000005.1, on the reverse strand, counting down.
AATATGAATTGGTCTTTTAACACCAAATTTTTCATCAACGTCATGTTGATGAATATGGTGAGAATGCACAAAAACAGGAATAAATGTATCACTTGGAGTTTTAAGGGTATAAATAAAATTAGTACCTCTAAATTTCCTATCGACTACCTCAAATTTTAAATTACTTTTATCGTCATGATGCAAATCTTCAGGCTGTATCAAAAGCTTTACTTTTGTACCTATCGGAAAAGGCTTTAAAAAATTACCCGTAATTGTTCCAAGATCCTTATTTTCTAAACTTTTAGGACTCGTTACTTCTGCTGGAATAAGAGTCCCTCTATTCAAAAAATTAACAACCTCTATAGAGTTTGGTAAATGATAGACGTTATATGGATTATCAAATTGTTTAAGTTCTTGATTTAAGATTATTCCACATTTAGATCCTAAATAAAATGCCTCATAAGAGTCATGGGTAACGATTATTGTAGTAATTTTTGAGCTCTTTAATATTCTTTTTAATTTTTCTTGAATTTCTTCCTTAAAACTCTGATCAACGTTAGATAATGGTTCGTCTAATAACAATAAATCAGGCTGGGTTATTACAGATCTTGCTAAAGAAACTCTTTGCGCTTCACCGGCACTAATTTCATGAGGGTATTTTTTTAATATTAAAGAAATATCTAGTAACTCTATAATTTCTTGAAAGTTGATCTGATGGTCTTTTTTATCTTTATTTCTTTCTGCACCTAATAGTATATTTTTTTCTACAGTGTAATGTGGAAATAAACTATTTTCTTGAAAAGCAAGAGAGATATTTCTATTCTCGGGTTCAACATTTTTTTTTTCTGAAGATAATACATTTCCATTTAGCTCTATTGATCCTTTTTTAATTTTTTCTAAACCTGCAATTGTTCTTAAAATAGTAGTTTTTCCGATGCCTGATGGGCCTAATAAGCAGATAACATCTCCCTCTTTTTCAATAGCAAAAGACACATTTGCTACTTTAGTTTTACCTCCAACTTTAAAGTCAACATTTTTTACTTCAAAAAAATTTTTATTCATTATTTTCTCTTAAAATATATTTTGAACTAACTATAATGAATAAAGAGGCAATTAATATTAAAAATAATGAAGGTACTGCAGCAGCCTCCAACAAGTCCTCAGATGCAGAGATATACGCTGTGGTTGCAAAAGTTTCAAAATTAAAAGGTCTTAAAATTAAAGTAATGGGTAATTCTCTTATTATTTCTAATGAGATTAGAATAATTATGAATAAAAGAGAATTTCTCAAAAAAGGAACATGAATATTCATAAATGTTTTTCTTTTAGAATAGCCTAACAGGTAAGCACTCTCATCAACAGAAATATTAATTTTTTCATATCCAGACTTTATTCCATTAAAAGCTAAAGAATAAAATCTAATAAAATAAACTAGAACTAAACCAAGAATAGAACCAATAAAAAATTTTTTAATTGAAATAAATCCTAAAGATTTAATTATATTATTATCAAACCAAGCAATAAAAGTAATAAATGCTATAGCTAATATAACTCCAGGAATGGCATAACCAGAAATAGATAAGGTTGATAAAAAATTTAAGGCTTTATTTTTAGAGACTCTATTTCCATAGTTTGAAATTAAAGAAAATACAATTAAAAGCAAACCAGATAACAATACTAAATAAAGAGTATTTGAAAAAAGTTCTATAATTTGTAGATCAAATAAATTTTCTGGAAATTTTAATGTCCAATACAACATTTGACTGAGTGGAAATAAAAAACTCAAAAATAATATAAAGAAACAGAAAATAAAGGCTAAAAAAGATTTACTTCCATAAAGTTTAGTTTTATTTTTTTGCTTAAGTCCACCTCTGGAATTGAAATGATACTTTGCCTTTTTTCTGGATAAATTTTCAATAATAAATAATGAAAATATGAATAAGAGCAAAAACGATGATATTCTATTTGCAAAGGCTAAATCATCAAATGTTATCCATGAATTATAAATACCAGTTGTCAGTGTATTTATTGAAAAAAAATCTACCGCTCCAAATTCTGCCAGAGTTTCCATTGCTACAAGAGATAGCCCAGCAATAATAGCTGGTCGCGCAGATGGTAATATAACTTTATAGAAAGATTTAAATTTTGAAAAACCAAGATTTTTTCCTAAATCAATTAGGTTTTGTGATTGATATAAAAAAGAAGCTCTAGCCAATATATATACATAAGCATATAAAGAAAAAGTAATTGATAATATTGCACCAAACATTCCATCAAGTTTAGGAATGTTTTCGTTATAATTTGCGTCTCCAAACAAATTTTTAAGAATTGTAAAAGCTGTGCCATAATTTTCAAAAAAAGCTGTTAATGAATAGGCATAAATGTAGGGTGGAACCGCAAAAGATAAGATAAGCGCCCATTTAAAAAAATTACTTAACGGAAATTCAAAGAAGGATACTAAATAGGCTGTGCCAGTGCCTATAAAAAACGTAAAAATCAATACGAAGAATAATAAAATTAGAGAATTGGAAATATACTCAAATAAGAAAGTGTCTTTTAGGATTTGATAATAGTTAGATGTTTCATCAAAAAAACTAGAAAACACTGTTAAAATTGGGATCAATACAATTAAAGAAACTATTAATGAAGATAAAAACCAAATATTCAAATTTTTTAACATATCCGATTATATACTAATATATGATTTTTATGTGTCCACAACAAATCCCCATTTGCTATGGACACAAGAAAGAAAAATTAAAAATTAAATACTTTAAGGAGATGCGGAACTTCCTTAGGTTCAATTTTATCAAGTTTCTTTTTATTTAGTCTTTTATTAATTTTTTCACACTCCTGTTGACATGGCAAACATGTACTGGAAGATTTATTTAAATCAATATCAGACGTAAATTTTTTTTCTTCTTTCACTTGTTACTTACTTCCAACCAGCAGCTGTCATCACTTCTAATGCAGCAGCTTGATTTTTTCCATAAGAAGCTAGTTTAGTTTTCATATCTTGTTGAAAATCTAATCCTAAGTTATTTACTACTAATGGACTTGGCGAAACACCATCAATCATTGGAAACTCAAATGTATTATTGGTGAAATGCTCTTGAGACTGTGGAGTTAATAAAAACTCTACAAGTTTAACAGCATTATCTTTGTTTGGTGCTCCTTTGACTAAAGCTGCACAACTAACATTCATATGTGTTCCTCTTCCATTTTGATTAGGAAAAAAAGCTTTTACTTTTTTAGCAGCTTCTTGTTGCTCTGCACCTTTTTTACCAGATAACATAAGTGCTAGATAATAAGTATTAGCCACAGCAATATCAGCTTCACCTGCTGCTACTGCCATAATTTGAGCTCTGTCATTACCTTTAGAATCTCTTGCCATGTTTGCAACAACTCCTTTTGCCCACTCGGCTGTAGCTTTTTTTCCATTATTTTCAATTAATGAAGCTACAAGAGATTTGTTATATATATTGCTAGATTTTCTTATTACTAATCTTCCTTTCCATTTAGGATCAGCTAGACCTTCATAAGACATTCCAGATAATTCAGCACCAGTAACTCTTTCAGGTGAATAATAAATTATTCTAGCTCTTTTTGCTATTCCAACCCATTTACTTGTTCTAAAACTTTTTGGCACGGCAGCTTTTATAGCTGCAGAAGTTAATCCACCTTGAAGATGGCCTTTTGCATCCATAGCACCACATCTTCCAGCATCAGCAGTAATATAAAGATCTGCAGAAGAATCTGCACCCTCTTCAATTATTCTTTTTTCAAGAGCTCCTGATTTTCCATTAATTAGATTAACTTTAATTCCAGTCATACTAGTGAACTTTGAATAAAGCTCTGCATCGGCTTTGTAGTGTCTTGCATTAAAAACATTAACTTCATTCGCAACTGCAAAAGTTGATACAAATAAAGTTGCTATCAAAAATAGACTTGATATTTTTTTCATTTATTTACCTTTTCTCCGCATATTAGTTAATTGCAAATGATAATTATTCGCAATGATAATGATAATCAATCGCAAATATGTCGCAGAAACAACTTCTATTTGAATTAATAATTAATGTAAATTTAAGCTTTCCAGTCGCCTATTTTGCTAAAAAGAAAGTTTCTAAATGCTTGGACTCTAGCAGTATTTTTCAGAGATTGGGGATAAACGAAGTGTGCTTCTGTGATTGGCCCTTCTGACTTTGGTAATACTTTTATGATATTTGAGGAATTACTCACCAAATATTCTGGAAGTGCAGCTAGACCAACACCTGCCTGAACAGCTAGTAATAGTCCCATTACACTATTTACTTTCATTATTGGCTTTCTTTTTTTACCATCATGCATTCCTAATTTTAACGCCCATTCTGGATTATAAACTGGAGATGGAGCTCCTTTTCCAAAAGATATAAATTTATGTTTATTAAGATCAGCTAATGTTTTTGGCATACCATGTTTTTCTAAATATCTGTTAGATCCATATATATAATACTTTAAATCTATAAGTTTTTTTTGGATATAATTTAATTGTTTTGGTCTTCTCATAAAAATACCAATATCAGCTTGCCGAGTGCTTAAATCTAATTCTTTATCTTCAAAAATTAATTCTATTTCAACCTCTGGATTTAATCTCATAAATTCCTCAATACGAGGTGTTAACCAATGAGTCCCAAAACTTCTAACTGTAGTTATTGTTAATTTTCCTGAAGGTTTATTTTTTTGATCTCCAAGAGAGGTTTCAACATCTTTTAATTTGCTAATTACCTCGTTAGCAGTTTTAAATACATATTCGCCATTTTCTGTAAGCGTTAGTCCTCTAGCATGTCTTTCAAATAATTGAACCTTTAAATCCTGTTCTAGAGACTGTATCTGTCTACTTATAGCTGACTGACTAAGATTAAGATTGATTGTAGCATTAGTAAAACTTCCTGCCTCCGCGACTGCATGAAATATTTTTAATTTATCCCAATCCATTATTTGTTTAAGTCAACTAAAACTCTTCCAGAAATTTCACCTTTTAAAATCTTCGGATAAGTATCAATTAACTCCTCCAAACTAACTGTCTGGATTGATTTTTCCAATAGACTAAAATCAATTAAATTGGCAGCTTCACCCCATATAAACTCTCTTCTTTTGATACTGCAATTAGCCGAGTCCATACCCCACATTTTAATTCCTCTCAGCATAAAAGGAATTACATTAGTATTAAGCTCGTTGGTACTCGCGTTTCCACAAACTGCAATAATTCCATTTGAGTTTGTTTGAACTATTGCATTAGCTAATATTTTTCCACCAACTGTATCAACAACCCCATCCCACAAACCTTTATCAATAAGTCTCGGATCTTTGTCAAATTCACTACGATTAACAACAGTTCTAGCACCTAATGATTTTAAATAATCTGCTTTAGAGTCTTTTCCAGTAACAGCAGTAACGTTGTAACCCATTTTATTCAATACTATTACCGCTACACTCCCTACTCCACCTGTTGCACCAGTTACCAAAACATTGTTAACTTTTTCGCCTAACAAAATTTCTTCTCTTGCTTTAATTGCAAATGCACTCATTAAAGATGTGAATCCAGCGGTTCCAAGTATCATTGCCTGTTTAGTGGTTAAATTTTTTGGTTTTTTTACCAAAAATTCTCCATTTACTTTTGCTACTTGCGAGTATCCACCATAAAAAACCTCACCAACTCTAAATCCTGTTAATATTACTTCATCACCTTGTTTAAATTTGGGGTTTTCACTTTCCAAAACATTTCCGGAGAAATCTATTCCAGGAATATGTGGAAATTCTTTTACTAATCTTCCACCATTTTTTAAAATCATCCCGTCTTTGAAATTAAGATCAGAGTAATCAACTTTAATTGTTACATCACCATGTTTTAAAAAGCTTTTATCTATTGTTTTTACTTCTCTTGTGTACTCTTCACCCTTTTGATCTAAAATTAATGCTTTAAAATGATCAGACACTTTAATCTTTTGTGATGCTTATAAATCTCAAATATCTGTTTTGATAACTTAGATCTTCTTTGAATTGACCTAAATAATAATTTGTTACTGTTGTGGCTTGTTCTTTTTTTATGCCTCTCATCGTCATACACTGATGGGTTGAATCAATAGTAACGGCCACACCCTTAGCATCCAAAGACTTCATTAAGGTATTCGCAATTTGCATAGTAAGTCTTTCTTGAGTTTGTAATCTTTTAGAAAAAACTTCCACAACTCTAGCTAATTTACTCAAACCAACTACCCTCTCTTTTGGAATATAGGCTACATGAGCTTTTCCAATTATAGGCGCCATATGATGTTCGCAATGACTTTGAACAGAAATATTTTTTTGTACCACCATGTCATCATAACCATCAACATCTCCGAAAGTTTTATCTAAAATTTGATTTGGATCTTCCATATAGCCTTTGAAATACTCTTTGAAAGCCTTCACAACTCTTTTAGGAGTTTCTAAAAGTCCCTCTCTGTTAGGATCTTCTCCCATCCAAGTTAAAATTTTTTTGATAGCTTCCTCTGCATCTTTATCAGAAACCTTTTCAATTTCTTGCTGAAGTTTTGTATCTTTTACTAGTTTCATAGCCGTGTTTTATACATATAATTTGCTTATTTTAAAATATTTAAAATATACTTATATGTGCTACATAATCACTTATTATGTTCAAAAAAAGAGAAAATGTAGCTGAAATTGAAGAGGGAAATCTCCTTTCACCTAAATTTGATAACGATGGTTTAATCCCTGTAATAACCATGTGTCATAAAACTAAAGATATACTGATGCATGGATTTATGAATGTAGAAGCATTTAAAAAAACAATTGAAACTAAAGAAGCTCATTATTTTAGTAGGTCAAGAAAAGCAATTTGGCACAAAGGTGAAACTAGCGGCTTTGTGCAAAAAGTAATTGAAATCAGAATTGATGACGATCAAGATTCAGTTTGGTTAACAGTTGATATTGGGGATGGTGCTAGTTGCCACGTCGGTTATCGATCTTGTTTTTATAGATCTATTCCTTTAGGCCAAATTGATGATGGTAGAAAAATTGAAATGAAATTTTTAGAAAAAGATAAAAAATTTGATCCAGAAAAAATTTACAAAGGACAACCTAACCCGACAAAAATTTAACAATGGAAATAAAATATCAAAATTTGAGAGTATTGGGTCCAGCAGTTTTAAAAGTAAAAATACCTGATGTAATTTTAAAAGAATTAAATGAATATATTGATAAAACTGTAGATGATAAAACAAAATTGAAAAAGTTAGACTATGGTGAAGCATTAGTAGGTGATGTGACACAGGAATTTTTATTAGAATTAGAATTTGTCAAATCATCTGGTTGGTTAGAATTTTTAGGAAATTCATCTAAAATTTACACTGAATTGAATGAGGGAAAAAAAATAACAAAATTTAATTTATTAAAAACTTGGGTAGTGAGACAATTTAAAAATGAGTATAATCCTACTCACTGGCATGGAGGTCATATTTCTGGTGCTGGATTTCTAAAAGTTCCTAAATCTTTAGGAGAAAGTACTCAACAAAAAAAATCTAAAAAATATAGAGGCGGAAGTTTACAGTTAATACATGGAGCTAGAATGTTTACTTGTCCATCTACATTAAATATTACGCCGGAAGTCGGTGATTTTTATTTGTTCCCTAATTATTTAATGCATACCGTTTTTCCATTTAAGGATACTGAGGAAGAAAGACGTTCTATCTCTTTTAATGCCTCCATCGATGAAGAAATATACAACGTGTATGGAAAATAAATTACAAAAAAATGTTCTAGGTGAAAATTTAGAATTGTGCTCAAATAACCCTTTGACCGGATGGTACAGAGATGGTTGTTGTAATACTGATGAAAATGATCATGGATTACATACAGTCTGTGCAAAAGTTACAACAGAATTTCTTGAATGGTGTAAAGATGCAGGAAATGATTTAATTACACCTCATCCCGAATTTGGATTTCCAGGTTTGAAGGATGGAGATGGATGGTGTGTTTGTGCAACTTGGTATGCTAGGGCAGTTGATGCAGGAAAAGGTTGTCCTATTTTTTTAAAGAGAACCCATCAAAATACATTAAAAGTTTTACCAATTGAAACTCTCAAAAAATTTGCAATAGATCTTTCTTAAGACAAATTTAATTATGAGTGATAACATTTTGACGACTATTTATCTTTTGCTAGTGATTGCATTGGTCTTTCCAGGTTTTTATTACACAAATAGGAATAAAAAAGTTTTTTTAAAAAATCTTATAATTTGGATTGGTGTTATTGGAACAATTTTTATTCTTACAAAATTTTTAAAAAATTAATCACATATTCCCATATTTTGGACCTCCGCCACCTTCAGGGGTAACCCAAACTATATTTTGTGAGGGTTCTTTGATATCGCAAGTTTTACAATGAATACAATTTTGTGCATTTATAACAAATTTATTTACATTACTTTCTTTTTGAACTTCATAAACTCCTGCTGGACAATACCTTTGTGCAGGTTCATCATATTTTTCAAGAGTATATTTTATTGGTAAATCTTGGTCTTTAAGCTGAAGATGCACTGGCTGATTATCTTCATGATTAGTACCAGTCAAATAAACAGATGTCGTTTTATCAAATGTAATAATGTTATCAGGTTTTGGGTAATTAATTTTTGGCATTTCATTAGCTGGTTTCAAAGTCTCATGATCAGCGTGCTTATGTTTTAAAGTAAATGGAAGCTTGCCTCTAAATAAAATTTGGTCAATTCCAGTGAAAATTATACCCAGTATTAAACCCCAACTAAAACTTGGCTTCACGTTTCTTGCTTCATGCAATTCTTTAAATAACCAACTTTTTTTAAACCTCTCTTCATAAATTGATAAATCCTTTTTTTCTTCAATATGCTCGTTAATTACTTCAGCAGCTATTATTCCACTTTTCATTGCTGTATGAGAGCCTTTTATTTTTGGCATGTTAAGAGTTCCAGCATCACAACCTATAAGTAATGCACCTGGCATATACATTTTAGGTAAACTTTGTATACCACCTTCAATTAATGCTCTTGCACCGTAAGAGATTCTTTTTCCACCCTCAATAATTTTTTTAATTGATGGATGTGTTTTGAATCTTTGAAACTCATCAAAAGGGGATAGATGTGGATTTTGATAGTCTAAACCAATTACATAACCTAAAAATAATTGTTTATTCTCAGCATGGTAAATAAAGCTTCCACCGTATGTATTATTATCTAAGGGCCAGCCAGCAGTATGCATCACTAATCCTTCCTCATGATTTTTCTCATCAATTTCCCAAATTTCCTTAAAGCCAATACCATATTGTTGAGGATCTTTTCCTTCATTAAGATTAAATTTTTGGATCAATTGTTTACCTAAATGGCCTCTACACCCCTCAGCAAAAACTGTGACTTTACCTTTAAGCTCAATACCTGGCTCAAAACTATCTTTTTTATTACCTTGTTTATCAATACCCATATCTTGGGTAGCTACTCCTTTAACAGAGCCGTCATCATTATATAAAATTTCACTTGCGGGAAATCCTGGGAAAATTTCAACCCCAAGACTCTCAGCTTGTTCTGCAAGCCATCTACATAAATTTGCAAGACTAATAATATAATTATTATGATTTTTTTGAACTGATGGAAGTAACCATGTCGGCCAACTTAAGGATTTTGACTTTCCTAAAAATAAAAATTTTTCTTTTGAAACTTTAGTTTTAATAGGCGTATCTAAATCTTTCCAGTTAGGAATTAATTCATCAAGTGCTTTTGTTTCAAAAACATTACCACTTAAAATATGAGCTCCAATTTCAGATGCTTTCTCTAAAATACAAATATTTAGATTAGCATTTAATTGTTTTAATTTAATTGCAGTAGACAAACCTGATGGACCACCACCAACTATAACTACATCATATTCCATTGACTCTCTGGACATACCAATTTCTTACAGATTAAATTATTTTTGTATAGTGTTTAATTTGTTCAATTCATCTAAGAATTGTGGAACTGCCTCAAAAAGGTCAGCCTCTAATCCATAATCAGCCACACTAAATATTGGTGCTTCACCATCTTTATTGATTGCGACAATTACCTTGCTTTCCTTCATTCCAGCCAAATGTTGAATAGCTCCTGATATTCCTACAGCTATATATAAATCTGGTACTACAACTTTTCCTGTTTGACCTACTTGGTGGTCGTTGCCAATGTAACCAGCATCAACTGCTGCTCTTGAAGCGCCAATAGCTGCATTCAATTTGTCAGCTAACGACGTAATTAACTTAAAATTATCTCCGCTTTGCATACCTCTTCCTCCAGATACTACTACTCTAGCAGTTCCTAATTCTGGTCTGTCGGACTTAATTTCCTCTCTTTTGACAAATTTTGTGTTATTAAATTCTTCACCTGGTTCAATTTTTTCTATAGATGCCGATCCACCAGAACTTTCGCAGGGATCAAAAGAGGTGGGTCTTATAGTTACACATTTTTTTGTATCTTTACTTTTAACGGTCGCAAATGCATTTCCAGCATATATAGGTCTTAGAAACGTATCTGGAGATATTACTTTAATAATATCACTAACTTGAGACGTATCTAAACAAGCAGCAATTCTTGGCATTAAGTTTTTACCAAAAGTGTTTGCTGAACAAACAATATGTGAATAGTTCTCTGCTAATTTAATTATTACAGGAGCAAAATTTTCTGCAACAAAATTTTCATAATGAGCTGCTTCTACTTGAATAACTTTTTTGACTAATGGTAATTCTGATAATTTTTTTGCAGCCTCTCCACATTTTTGACCAATTATTATTGAATGTAGATCCTCTCCCATTTGCGCAGCTGCTGTAACTGCATTAAGAGTAAATGGTTTTAAATCTTGGTTGTTATGCTCTGCTATTAATAAAACTGACATTAAATAACTTTTGCCTCATTTTTTAATTTTTGAACCAATTCAGCTACACTAGAAACTTTTATTCCAGCTTTTCTTTTTGGTGGCTCTTCAACTTTAATATGCTCGATTCTTGGTGAAGTATCTACTCCCAAATCTGACGCATTTATTTGTTCAATTGGTTTTTTCTTTGCTTTCATAATATTTGGTAAGGAGGCATATCTTGGTTCATTTAATCTTAAATCGCATGTAACTATTGCTGGGATACTAATTTCAATTGTTTCTAGTCCTTCATCAATTTCTCTTGTTACTTCTAATTTTTTATCTTTTATTTCAATCTTAGATGCAAAAGTAGCTTGTGGCCAATTAAGTAATGCGCTTAACATTTGACCAGTTTGATTGCAATCATCATCAATTGCTTGTTTGCCCATGAAAACCAAATCTGGTTTTTCTTTTTCAACAATTTTTTGTAATAATTTCGAAACTGCTAAAGGTTCTACAATTCCATCAGTTTTTACAAGGATACCTTTGTCTGCACCAACTGCTAAAGCTTTGCGAACTGTTTCTTGAGCTTTTTCTTCGCCAACACTTACTGCTATAACCTCTGTTGCTTTTCCAGCCTCTTTAATTTTTACTGCTTCTTCAATAGCATTATCATCAGGAGGGTTGGTAGACATTTTAACATTATCTGTAACTACCCCTGTCTTATCCTCCTTAACTCTAATTTGAACGTTATAATCAATAACTCTTTTTACTGCGACTAAAATTTTCATTAAGCTCTCAATAATTTATTTTCAGCATCGTATGGGCCTTCTTCTAAAATTGTAGCCTCATACATTTTTCCTAATATATCAACCTTAAGTTTTTCACCAACATTAGCAAGATCAGGTTTTACCATTGCTAATGCTATTGATTTATCTAACCTAAATCCATATTCACCACTTGTAGCTCTTCCTACAACTTTATCGTCTTTATAGATAGGGTTGTTTCCCAAAACATCTGAGTCAGTTGTGTTATGGACTTCTAAAGTGACTAATTTATTATCAAATCCTTTTTCTCTCCATTTATTTAATGCCTCAAGCCCTATGAAATTACCTTTGTTAGGATGAATAAATCTATCCAAACCTGATTCGTAGGGAGAATATTCAATAGATAATTCTGTGCCTACTAATTTATAGGATTTTTCAAGCCTTAAACTGTTCATTGCTCTTATTCCAAATGGTTTTATTCCCAAATCTTTTCCCGCTTCCATTAATTTATCAAATATGTGGTTTTGATATTCAATTGGATGATGCAATTCCCAACCTAATTCACCAACAAAGTTTACTCTCATAGCGTTAACAGGTGCATACCCAACATTGATGTTTTTTGCAGTTAACCACTTAAAATTTTCACCTGAAAAATCATCTGTAGAAACTTTTTTCATTAATTCTCGTGCCTTTGGACCTGCTACAACAAGAACACCTTTACTGTTTGTTAAATCCTCAAATATTACTGAGCCGTCATTGGGCATCCATTTTTGTATCCAGTCGTGGTCTAATCTTAAGTTTGCACCTGCTGAAACAAGATAATATCTATTTTCAGCTTCCTTCATGATAGTAAATTCCGAATGGACTCCTCCTTTAGTGTTAAGAGCATGACACAAATTTATTCTACCAATTTTTTTTGGAAGCTTGTTTGCAACTAAATAATCTAAAAATTCTTCTGCTTTTGGACCTTTTATTCTACACTTTGCAAAAGCAGTCATATCTAAAAGACCAACATTTTCTCTTACATTTTTACACTCTTTTTTAATCGCATCGAACCATTTGGATCTTCTAAAAGACCAGTCGTCTTTCTGCTCCATGCCATCAGTTGCAAAAAAGTTTGGTCTTTCCCAACCAAATTTTTGTCCAAATACTGCTCCTAAATTTTTCATTCTTTCATAACATGGTGATGTTTTTAGAGGTCTTGCTGCAGGTCTTTCCTCATCTGGATAATGAGTTATAAAGACATGACTGTAAGCTTCTTCATTTTTTACTTTTAGATAAGATTTAGTTGCATAATTTCCATAACGTCTTGGTTCAACCCCAAGCATGTCAATCGTTGGTTCTCCATCTACTATCCATTCTGCTAGCTGCCATCCTGCGCCACCAGCAGCAGTTATACCAAAACTATGTCCCTCATTTATCCAAAAATTTTTTAAACCCCATGCAGGCCCAACTATTGGGTTTCCATCAGGAGTATAACAAATTGCTCCATTATAAACCTTTTTAACTCCTACCTCACCAAAAGCAGGCACTCTATGTATTGCGCCCTCAATATGAGGTGCAAGTCTATCTAAATCTTCTTGAAATAATTCATACTCAGAATTTTTTGATGGTCCCTCAAGATAACAAGCGGGTGCACCATCTTCATATGGACCTAATATTAATCCGCCAGCTTCTTCTCTCATATACCATCTGCTATCACTATCTCTTAAGACTCCCATCTCTGGAAGACCTTCTTTTTTTCTTTTTTGTATTTCAGGATGTGGTTCTGTAACAATGTATTGATGTTCTACAGGTATAACTGGAATATCTAATCCAACCATTTCACCAGTTTGTCTTGCAAAGTTACCTGAACATGAAATAACATGTTCGCATTCAATTGAGCCTTTGTCTGTTTCAACAATCCATCCATCTTTAGTTTGTTTCATTGATAGAACAGCAGTGTTTCTATAAATTTCAGCTCCCTTGTTTCTTGCTCCAGTTGCTAATGCTTGTGTTAAGTCAGCAGGTTGAATATATCCATCTTCTGGATGTTGAATAGCACCAACTAAATCATCAGTATGACATAGGGGCCAAATTTCTTTTACTTGTTGTGGCGTTAAAAATTTTACGTCAACCCCTATCGTTTTTGCTACCCCAGCATATTGATGGTATTCATCCATTCTATCTTTAGTGCTTGCTAAACGAATATTTGAAACAACGCTAAAACCCACATTTTTTCCTGTCTCTTCTTCTAATTTTTTGTAAAGACTCACAGCATATTTATGAAGTTGACCAACTGAATAGCTCATATTAAAGAGTGGTAATAACCCTGCAGCGTGCCAAGTTGAACCAGATGTTAGTTCTTTTCTCTCAACTAAAACAACATCAGACCACCCTTTCTTAGCTAAATGATAAAGGGCACTTACTCCAACAACTCCACCACCGACTATTACTACTTTAGTTTTAGTTTTCATTATTTGATTCCTACTAAATTTTTATTCATTTCGAAACAAAATTGTATCAATAGTTTTTAGATTGAACTTCCTAGGGACACGGGACTTGACACCATGGTAGTTAACCAGCAGTCCTTTAAAGGCCCGTCCTCTTTATATTTTTCAACCTGCCAATTAAATTTATGATAAATTTTATTTTTGTCTAATATGATAACTTCAAATTGTACCCAATTGTCGCCACCTCTTATTTGGGTGATTGTATGACTTATATGATTTATCATCATTTGATAATTGTTACTTTTTATCATTGTTTTAAATCTATCTAGAGGACCTGTTGCTTTTTTATTATTTGGATGAGCAAAATTCCAGGTCTGTTCTATTCCACTATCCTCAAATACATCATTATTTTTTTGTAAACCAAGCAACTGTATTTTAACAACTTCAGAAGGTTTAATATTACTATTCGGCTTAAGTATTTCAGCTTTTGAAATTGAAATTAATATAAAAAATAAAACTAAAAAATTTAATGCTATTTGTATTTTTTTTAACATCTAAATAAAATTTCAAATTTTTTGATCAAGACGTGGTTTCCAAAATGGTCGGAAAAGCTCAATCTTTGGACATCTATCCATTACAACTTTAAGTCCTGCTGCTTCTGCTAAACGAGCAGCCTCATGATTAATCACCCCAATTTGTCCCCATAACACCTTAGCACCAATTGAAATTGCTTCCTCGGCTACACCATAAAGATCTTCTGGTTTTCTGAAAACTTCAACCATATCAACAGGACGATCGATTGATGCAAGATTAGGGTATACTTTCAAATTACGTATTTCCTTAATTTCAGATTTTGGATTAACTGGTATCATATCGTATCCAGTTTCATGAAGTACTCTTAAGACTCCATAACTAAATTTAGTTTTATCAGGACTAGCTCCTACCATTGCTATAGTCTTAACAGAATTTAAAATATCTCTTAAATACTCATCGCTATAAGGTTTACTATGATCCATTTATCTACTTTTTTTTTACTTCTTTTAGAGTTGCTATATCAGCTTTTAGCTCATGTGGTGCAAGTGGGTCAAGGAAAGGATTACGATAAAGTTTATCATGACTTTCAACACCAATTTCAATTTCACAATCTGTTTTTGGTTTGGCAACACACAAGACAACATAACCATTGTTAATTTGTCGATTATTTAGAGCAACTTGAGAACGTTGATCTACTTCTCCTGTAATAAGTTTTGCAGCACAAGTTATACAACCTCCATATTCACAACCATAAGGGAGATCTAACCCTTGAGTACGTAATTCTTGAAGTAAAGGTTTTCTGTCAGAAACCTTAAAGATTTTGTTTTCACGATTGATAATAGTGATTTTTTTTACAGCCATATATCACTTGTGCAGTCTCCACCAGGGTATCTACTTTCATGACATCTACTTGGTCCATTGGGTTCTTCGCCAAAGTTAACAATAAAATTTTTATTAATTTTCATTCCCCCATTTTTTACATCACAGTCAATCATAATCATAGCACCACCTAGCGTTTTTATATCAGGGTAAAATTGATTGTCCCAAGTTGAAAATAATGAAGTGGTTACATACATCCTTGCTCCATCTAAAGATAGTTGGTACATTTGAGGACCACCTGCAATCTTAACTCCATTTATAAATGGTGCTTTTCCTAAAAGTCCTCCAATCCATACTTGACCTGTTAACTTAGGTTTGTGAGGATCAGTAATATCATACTGTCTCATATCTCCATGAAGCCAATTGTTTAAATAAAGATATTTATCATCCATTGAAACAAGTATTGCAGACATAACTCCAGGAATTGGAATAGGCCAATCCGGGTGAGGTTCGTTGTCAATATCTATAATTTTTTCCCATTCCCATTTTCCATCTTTAGATTTCCAAAAATGAATAACGTTTGAACTAAGTGCTGCACCACAAAATCCATGAGTACTATTAGGATCATGTTTAAATTTTACTTCCAAGGGTATTAAACCATCCTCTCCGAGATAGATCGTCTCGATTGGTTCTTTTTTTTTAAAATCCCAAATATGAAGTCTTCTTCCATATTTTAGGTGCCCTACTTCTTCAAGATCGAAACCTGGCATAAAGGTGTTGGGAGCGGCCCACTCTGAACTCACCATAACATTGTGACGTGGTTGGTACCAAAAATCGTAACTAAAAGGAATATCTCCCATTGAATTTTCCCACCTTCCTACAATTTCAAAATCTTTGTTTAAGTGTAAATACCCTCCTGGAGCTTCCCCTTTTGAGTTACCAAGAAAAGAAATAATAATTTCGGAGCCTAAACAGTGCACTGTATGAGGGCCTGATAAGTTTGTTTTAGATTTTATTTCTGAACCTTTAATCACTTTGTGGATTTTTGGAGCCAGTGGGTTAGTTGCGGTATCGATTACGTAAATATTATTTGATCTGACACCTGGTACTAATAAATATTTTCTACTCATTCCAGAGTCTCCATGGCATGAAGAACATGCGTTCCATCCCATATGATGTAACTCATCTCCAATTCCTGGCATCTCCAGACGATGAATAACTTGTGAATAATTAGGACTTGCTGGATCAACATCAATAGTAGCTAGATAATCTGGTTTTTGAATTCCAGTACCAGTGTAAATAGCTATTGTGTAAAGAAGTTTTTCATTTGGTGCTTTAATAGCATCGGATGGACTAGCATATCCAGGGCCACAACAAGTTTCATTAATTTTTTTTATATCACTCATTAAAATTTATTTATTTTTCCAAATAGGTTTTCTTTTTTCAAGAAAAGCTGAAATACCTTCTTTAGCATCCATCGCCATCATATTTGTTGTCATCACTTTACTTGTGTAAGAGTATGCTTTTTTTAATGGCATTTCTAATTGTTTATAAAAAGCTTGCTTGCCTATTTTAATTGTTAAATTGGATTTTGATGCAATTTTTTTTGCAATCTTTAAAATTTCATTATTCATTCTTGACTTAGAAAAACAATCATTGATTAAACCAATTTCCTTTGCGTAATTTGCTTTGACTGGTTCACCTGTTAAAAGCATTTTCATCATATGTTTTTTACTAATTTTTCTGCTTACAGCTACCATAGGTGTGCTGCAAAATAATCCTATATTTACTCCTGGTGTTGCAAAAATAGCATCTTTAGTACTATAAGCTAAATCACAACTAGCAACCAATTGACAGCCTGCAGCGAATGCTGCCCCGTGAACCTTTGCGATTACGGGTTTTCTACCCTCTACTATTTGAAGCATTAATTTTGAGCAAAGGTTGAATAATTTATTATATTTGTCTTTTTTTTTTAAATTTTTAACTTCTTTTAAGTTATGACCTGCACTAAATCCTTTTCCAGCACCTTCAAGAATTATTACTTTAACTTTTTTATCTTTATCTAATTTTTTAAAAGTAATTATTAAGTCCTTTAAATTTTTATAGGATAAAGAATTATAAGTTTTAGGCTCATTGATTATAACTCTTACAATATCTTTATTATGATTTATGATCTTAATATTCATCAGAAATTATTTTAATTTACCTTCTTCTCTCATTTTAGCTCTTATTTTCGTAGCTGAAATCTTTTGTATTTCTTCAGGTAAAATAACTTCTTCTATTTTATATCCTACACCTCTTCCATAAGAAATATTTGTTATGTTGGGAACCAACATTATTTTAAAACGTCCTTCAAATTCTGGTTTTAATTTATCCTCAATATTTTTTTTTACTGTATTAAAATCAAACGGATTATCATCAATGCCTTGAACATCTCTGATCTGTATACAAACTTGTCCAGTTTTTTTTATTATCTCTTTAAATAATGTATAGTGCCCATCATGAAATGGTTGCCATCTTCCTAACATTTGAGCAGTTGGTTTTTTATTGTCCCATTTATAAGACATCTCTATATTTCCTTAAATATTTTTGGTGCCCAATTTTTAGCATCTTGAGTGGTAACATGAAAGTTATACTTGTCTGGTTTTACAAACATCTTATTAGTATCGTCAAATCTGCCCTCTTTTATAGTATCTACCCATATAATAAAATCTGCTGGGAATAGTGCTCTAGCTGCAGGAGTTGGGCAAATAAAATCAGCAACAACGTGATTACCTTGACTTTTATATTCCTGTGCTTTTGTCCACATTCGTTTTGCCTGTCTGGTTCTTCCCTCAGCTGAAAAATCCCAATCATTAGCTTCTTTTCTGACATCATCAGCATTTAGCCACTTTGCTTTAAGTAAAGGCACTAACTCAGAGGCTAAAGTCGTTTTACCAGAACCTGGTAAACCCATAATTAATATAATCTTCATTATCTCAAATAATTAACAACCTGCTCAATTTTAAGCAACAATTTTCATAGTGTCATTTAATAAAATTCTTTGACAGCTTTTTTAAAAAAGATAATGATCTGAAAAATGAATTTTTCTCTCGAAATTAGCCCAACTACAGATCTTGATACAGTGCCTTATGTAAATGATATTTATATAACTATGTTACCGGGTGGGGACTACAAAGAGACAGCACACCAAGCAGTTGAGCTCGTGAAAAGAGGATTTAATCCTGTTCCACATTTCCCAGCTAGATCCATGCATAACGAAAAGGAGCTTAAAGATTATATCTCTAGATGTAAAGATGGGGGAGTAAAACAAGTTTTAATAATTGGTGGTGGAAGAGAGCCTGTGGGAAAATTTGATAGTTCTTTTCAACTTCTGGAGACGGGTTATTTCGATAAAATGACAATAGGAATTGCTGGACACCCAGAGGGTAGTCCTGATATATCGGATTCTGATTTAGAAAAAGCTATGAAAAACAAAAAGCCTTACGCTGATTATATAGTAACTCAATGGTTGCTTGATCCACAGCCTATCATAGATTTTATTTCTAAACAAAGCGTACCAGTACATGTTGGAATTACTGGACCTCTAAAAATATCAAGCTTAATTAAATTTGCTAATATTGTTGGAGCAAAAAATTCCCTAAACTTTCTTAGGTCTAATTTTAGTAAGGCGTTAGATTTATTGAAACCTAAAGACCCTAATGATCTAATTGGGAAAGTTAAATCGCATACTGATTTCTTCCACATTTATACATTCGGCGGCTTGAAGGAAACTAACAAGTGGTTGAAGGAGAATAGTTATGTCTAATGAATTTGACTATAGTAAATTAAAACATTTTACTTCAGTTGATCAGTCAGATCGAGAAGTTCCCTATAATTTAAGACAAAGCGGGCCTACAAAAGTTGAAATGTTAATTTCAACAAGAGTAAGAAAATCCCCTTATTGGCATTTATCTATGAAAGCAGGGTGTTGGAGAGCGACAGTATATAATCGTATTTATCATCCAAGAGGATACGTTAAACCAGAGGATGGTGGAGCAATGGTTGAGTATGATGCAATTGTAAATCATGTAACTATGTGGAATGTTGCTGTTGAAAGACAAATAAGAGTAAAAGGACCTGATGCAGAAAAATTTGTAGATTATGTTATTACAAGAGATGCAACTAAAATTTCACCTATGAGAGCTAGGTATGTAATTTTATGTAATGCATATGGTGGTGTATTAAATGATCCAATTTTACTTAGAATTTCAAAAGATGAGTTTTGGTTTTCTCTGTCTGACTCTGATATTGGTATGTATTTGCAAGGTGTGAATGCTGATGGTAAATTTGATTGCAAGATTGAAGAGACAGATCATTGTCCAGTTCAAATTCAAGGACCAAAATCCAAAGCTTTAATTAACGATCTTTGTGGGGACCAATTTGATTTAGATAACATGCCTTTTTACGGTTTAGCAGAAGCAAAAATTGGAGGGAGAAGTTGTGTAATTTCTCAATCAGGTTTTTCTGGAGAGGCTGGATATGAAATTTATTTAAGAAACGCAACATTATATGCGGATGATATGTGGAATGCAGTTCTTGAAGCTGGAAAAAAACACAATCTAATGGTTATCGCGCCTGCTCATCATAGAAGAATTCAAGCTGGAATTCTTTCTTGGGGTCAAGATATGGATCAGCAACATAACCCTTTTCAATGTAACTTAGGTTATCAAGTTTCTTTATCTGGAAAAGGAGAGTGGAATAAAAAATCAGATTATGTTGGTAAAGCAGTTTTAGAAAAAATGAAAGAGGATATTAAAGCAGGAAAGAAACCATACAAATTACAACTTGTCGGATTTGAGTTAGGTGGAAAGCCCATTGAAGATTATGCACCAGATTTTTGGCTTGTTTCAAACGTCGATGGTGGAGAGCCAGTAGGTTTTATTACGTCTCCTTGGTATCATCCTGAAAAGAAAAAAAATATAGCCATGGGATATGTGCCTTTTGATGGAAATTTAAATGCAAACGGATTTCCAAAAAATAAGACGGGATCTAAATTTAAAATTCATTTGCCTGCTCAGTATTCAGAAAATCCAGGTACACCTGTTGATGCAGTTATTGTTGATATACCATTTAAGGAGTCTTACAATGCAAATACAAGGGAAGTAATAAAAGGTTAATTTTATTTTTTGGGTAGTTTTAATTACCCTTTAAATTTTTGAATTTTTTATTAATGTTGTATTTTTAGTTTAAAGAACAAGATTATACTTTAAAAGATTCCCCACAACCACAACGCTCCGTTTCATTTGGATTATTAAAAACAAAGGATGAAGAAAAATCCTCTTTTTTATAATCCATTTCAGTTCCCAGAAGATACATGACTGCAGCTGTATCAATGTAAACTTTTACTCCTTTATCTTCAATTAATTCATCATTTGGGTTTACCTCTCTTGAGTATTCCATTACATAAGACATGCCTGCGCAACCTCCTGATTTTACTGAAACTCTCACACCAATTGCATTTTTTTCAGCATTAGACATTATTTCTTTAATTCTTAAGGCAGCATTATCACTTAGTCTAATTATAGGGTTCATTATAAATTTAACTCCAATTTTGCAGCATCTGACATCATATCTTTTGTCCATGGTGGGTCCCATACTAATTGTAAATCTACGTTGTCTATTTCATCTACTTGCATAGCACCTTCTTTTACTTCTCTAGGTAAACTTTCTGCAACAGGACAATTTGGGGAAGTCAATGTCATTTTAATTTCTGCTTTACGACCATCCACTTTGATATCATAAATCAAACCAAGCTCATATATATTCACAGGCAATTCTGGATCATAAATCTTTCTAATTTCCTCGATTATTTTATTCTTTACATCCATAATCAATTTTCTGTACTTATTTCTTTTCCGTCATTTTCCATTGCAGATACTAAAGTATGCCAAGATAAAGTAGCACACTTAACTCTCATTGGATATTGTTTAACTCCTGATAAACACATTAATTTTGTTTTATCATCCTCTTTTAAAATATTATTTTTAAGCTCAGGATTTTCTTTAATCATTCCTAAAAAATCCTCGATTATTTCTTTCGCTTCGTTGTCACTTTTTCCTTTTATCAAATCAGTCATTATAGAGGCTGAGGCCATTGATATTGCACATCCACTTCCCTCAAAGGAAATGTCCTCAACATTTCTCTGATCGTTTAATTTTAAATAAACATGCACATTATCTCCACACAACGGATTATTTCCTTTGGCGTCTTTATTGAAATTTTCAGGTTTTCCTAAATTTCGAGGATTTTTTCCATGTTCTAAAATTATCTCTTGATATAGCTCTTTTAAGTTCATTTTAAATCAAAAATTTTTTTACAATTGTTTATTCCGTCATTTAATTTATCTAAATCATCTTTAGTATTGTAAATTCCTAAAGATGCCCTTGCACTTGCGGGAATACCTAATTTGTCATGAAGTATTTGACAACAATGATGTCCTGCTCTTATAGCAACTCCAGTTTCATCTAAAATAGTTGCAATATCGTGTGGATGAACTCCTTCCACAGTAAAAGATAATACTCCACCTCTCTCTTTAGGGTCTCCGATTAATTTAACAGAATTATTTTTTTTTA